>JBFGDW010000209.1:0-6198 GCA_041580435.1 Candidatus Polarisedimenticolia bacterium
ACTGCCCGGGCCTGCGAGGAGAAACCATGAGCCCATCGCTCCGTCTGCCGGGTGCCGCCGTCAGGCACCACCGCCGCGCCAGGCACGCAGCGGCGGCAGGAGCCGCACTGCTGGCCGCCCTGGTTGGCTGCGGCACCGAGCCCCGGCCGCCGGCGGCACGCAGCTACGTGGTGCGCGGCGAGGTGGTGGAGCTGCCGCCGCCGGGAGGCCGAGACCTGGTGCTCCACCACGAGGCCATCGACGACCTGGTGGGGGTGAACGGCGCGATCTGGGGGATGGACGCCATGGTGATGCCCTTCACCCTGGCCGAGGGCGTCGGCCTGGATGGGATCGCGCGGGGGGACAAGGTGGAGGTGAGCCTCGCGGTGGACTGGCTGGGGAGCCAGCCGCACCGGATCACCCGGCTGCGCCGGCTGCCCGACGACACGCCCCTGGTCTTCCGGCGCGCGAAGCCGGGAGTCCGGCCCCCCGGGGACGGACCGTGACGGCGCGTGGCTGGAGGCGTGCCGCGGCGGCCGGGGGGGCGGTGCTGCTTCTGGCCGCGGCCGGTCCCGGTGGCGCGGCCGCTCCCCCGGACTCCCCGGGGGGCGTCTCCCTGCTGGTATCCGGCGGCCAGGTGCTCTCCCCGCAGGGGGACCGCTGGCTGGCGGGTCATGACGTGCTGGTGGTGGATGGGCGCATCGCCGGCGTCGCCCCGGGGGGGGATCTGACGCCACCTGCCGGGACCCCGCGCCTGGATGCGGCAGGGGGCTTCGTGCTGCCAGGCCTCATCGATCTGCACACACACCTGCTGCTGCACCCTTACGACGAGACGCCCTGGGACGAGCAGGTCCTGCGCGAGTCGCTGGAGCTGCGAACCCTGCGCGGCGCCGCTGCCGGCCGTGCCACCCTTGCGGCGGGGTTCACCACCATCCGCGACCTGGGGACGGAAGGGGCGGGATGGGCCGACGTGGCCCTGCGCGATGCGTTCGCCGCCGGCCTGCACCCGGGCCCCCGGGTCCTGGCCACCACCCGCGCCGTGGTGGCGGTGGCGAGCTACGGCCCATCGGGCTTCGACCCGCGCTGGGATGTGCCCCGGGGCGCCCAGGAGGCCAACGGCGTGGATGGCGTGCGGCGGGCCGTGCGCGAGCAGGTGGCCGCGGGCGCGGACTGGATCAAGGTGTACGCCGATTACCGCCGCCGGCCCGGCGCGCCCGCGACGCCCACCTTCTCCCAGCCTGAGCTGGACGCGCTGGTGGACGAGGCCCGCGCCGCCGGCCTGCCGGTGGCCGCCCACGCCGCCACCGATGAAGGGATCCGGCGGGCGGTCCTGGCCGGGGCGGCCACCATCGAGCACGGCACTGGCGCCAGCGCCGAGGTCCTGGTCCTCATGAAGGAGAAGGGCGTGGTGCTGTGCCCCACACTGGCCGCCGGCGAGGCCATGGCGCGGTACGGCGGCTGGCGTCCCGGTGAGCCCGAGCCGGACCGCATCGCCGCCGATCGTGCCCTCATGGCCCGGGCGCTCACGGCCGGCGTGACCATCGGCTGCGGCAGCGATGCCGGGGTCTTCGCCCACGGCGACAACGTCCGCGAGCTGGAGCTGCTGGTGGCCTACGGCATGGCGCCGGCCCAGGCCCTCCGCTCGGCGACCCTGGTGGCCGCGCAGGTTCTTGGACGGGAGGATCTGGGGCGCATCGCCCCCGGAGCCCGCGGCGATCTCGTCATCGTGGACGGGGATCCCCTGCGGGATCCCGGCACCCTTCGCCGGCCGCGTGGTGTCGTGCTCGACGGCCGGATCGCCTTCCAGAAGTGAGGGCGCCCTGCGAGCCGCTCCCGCGGCTGAGACCAGATCCCTGCGGCCATCGGGCGCGGCCGGGGTCAGGCCGCGTGGGCCCCGGCCCCGGCCGCCACGCCTGGATCCCCGCCGCCGGCTGGCTCCCGCCGCCGGCGGAGGGCCGCTCCCACGGACAGGGCGCCGTCGCCTGGCAGGAGGGCCAGGGCCAGGGAGGCCGCCGCCAGGAAGGCGGTGAACTCCCAGCCGCCGCCTGGGTTGTTGAACAGCCAGCCGTTGGGCCAGTGCACTGCGGTGGCGCCTAGCGCCACGGGCACCAGCCCCAGCGCCGCCCAGCGGGTGGCCAGGCCGGCCACCAGGAGCAGCCCGCCGGCCACCTCCGCCAGGGTGACCGGGTAGGCCAGGATGCCCGGGTAGCCCACCGACTCGAAGAAGGCGGCGGTGCCCGGGAGGGTGTAGACCAGAAGCTTGGCGAGCCCGTGGGCCAGGAACAGAAGGCCCAGCGCGACGCGCAGGACGAGAGTGGCAAGGGGCGTGCTCGAGTGCATGTGAGTCTCCTCGTGGCGGGGCGCGCCCGCCGGGATGAGGGTCTGAATGGAGGATCTGTTCACCGGAAGACCTCCTGCAGCTCCTCCAGGGTCCGGAGCGCCGCGGCCCGCCGGCGGGGGCCCAGGCGCCGGAAGCGCTCCTTGAAGGCGGCGATCTGCTGGGGGTAGACCTCCTCGAAGAGGCGCGCGCCGGCCGGCGTGAGCCGCACCAGCGTGCTGCGGCCATCCTCGGGAGAGGGTTGCCGCCGCACCAGGCCCCGGGCCGCGAGCCGGTCGATGATCCCGGTGAGGGTCCCCTTGGAGGTCAGCGTCCGCTCCCCCAGCTCCCGGCAGGAGAGGCCCGCGGTGTTGCCCAGGGTGAAGAGGATGTCGGCCTGGGGCACGGTGAGGCCGCTGTCCCGGAGGAGAGCGGCATCCAGCGCCAGGAACGCCTGCCAGGTGCGGGCCAGCTGGCGCAAAAGCGGGATGAACGGCTCCCTCCGCGCCTCCAGTGAGGTCCAGGTCCTCTTGCGTGGGCGCGGGCGACGCGGGGCAGGGGTCATGTCAAGGTGTCCAGGACGTTTCAATTAGTTCGTGTTAGTACTGACGACGCTCCTTGGATGCCGCCTGGTGCCCCGGGGTTTCAGGGGGGAGCCGTCCGGGGACGGCCCCGGGGCCGGAGCACTCCCCCTGGCGCGGCGGGCGGGCGGTGTGGCATCATGAAGTTCCTCTCAAGGGAGGTCCGTTTTCATGCAAGTCCTCGAGCTCTGAGCGAAGCCGCCGCGCCCCGTCTGCGGGGCGTCTGTCTCGCCCACTGGTTTTCGAGGACCGGACCATGCCTGCCACACCTGTCGCCCCTGATCCTTCCGCCCCACCCCCCGATCCGTCGGCAGCCGCTCGCGCCCGCGGCGCGCCACCTGCCACCGGCCTCTCCGGCGTCCTGAGGACGCTGAAGGAGGCCCTGGCCGGCGGCGACCAGGACTTCACCTCGGGCAGCCTGGGGAGGGCGGTGATCCTCCTGGCCATCCCCATGATCCTGGAGATGTCCATGGAGTCGGTGTTCGCCATCTGCGACGCCTTCTTCGTCAGCCGCCTGGGACCCGCGGCCCTGGCCACCATTGGCCTGGCCGAGTCCATGCTCACGCTGGTCTACGGCGTCGGGCTGGGACTGGCCATGGCCACCACCGCCATGGTGGCGCGGCGCATGGGCGAGAAGGACCGGGAGGCCGCCGCGGCCACCGCCGTCCAGGCCATCCTGCTGGCGCTGGTCATCGCCATCGTGGTGGGCGTGCCGGCGTTCCTCCTGGCGCCGCGCCTGCTGGCCCTCATGGGCGCCGAGGCGGAGGTCCTCGCGGTGGGGACCGGCTACACCCGGCTGCTGCTGGGCAGCAACGTGGTCATCCTGCTCCTGTTCGTCAACAACGCCATCTTCCGGGGCGCCGGCGACGCCAGCCTGGCCATGCGCGCCCTCTGGCTGGCCAACGGCATCAACCTGGTCCTGGACCCCTGCCTCATCTTCGGCCTGGGGCCGTTTCCCGAGATGGGCCTCACCGGCGCCGCCCTGGCCACCACCCTGGGCCGGGGCGCCGGAGTCATCTACCAGCTGGCCCACCTCACCAGCGGGCGGCACCGGGTGGCGGTGCGCCGGTCGGCCTGGCGGGTGCAGCGCGAGGTGATGGGACGCCTGGTGCGCGTCGCCTCCAGCGGCGCGGGGCAGTTCCTGGTGGCCACGGCCAGCTGGGTGGCCCTGGTGCGCATCGTGGCCACCTTCGGCAGCAGTGCCGTGGCGGCCTACACCCTGGCCATCCGGATCATCATCTTCGCCTTCCTGCCGGCCTTCGGCATCAGCAACGCCGCGGCCACGCTGGTGGGGCAGAACCTGGGTGCCGGGCGGCCGGACCGGGCGGAGCGATCGGTCTGGATCACGGGGGTCTACACTTCCC
This sequence comes from Candidatus Polarisedimenticolia bacterium, assembly GCA_041580435.1. Classification (GTDB taxonomy): domain Bacteria; phylum Acidobacteriota; class Polarisedimenticolia; order SMYD01; family SMYD01; genus JBFGDW01. Next base: position 4,242 of record JBFGDW010000209.1, read on the forward strand.
TCTTCCTGGCCGGGGTCACGGTCCTATTCCTGCTGTTCGCCGAGCCCCTGGTGCGGCTGTTCACCGACGATGCCGACATCGTGCCGCGGGCGGCGGCCTGCCTGCGCATCATCAGCTACGGCTATGTCTTCTACGCCTGGGGGATGGTCATGATCCAGGCGTTCAACGGCGCCGGCGACACGGTCACGCCCCTGTGGCTGAACCTCTTCTGCTTCTGGCTGTGCCAGATCCCCATGGCCTACGTGCTGGCCACAGGGACGGGACTGGCGGCCAACGGAGTCTTCTGGTCCATCGCCGCGTGCGAGTCCCTGTGCGCCGTGGCCGCCGTGTTCCTGTTCCGGCGCGGGACGTGGAAGGGACAGGTGGTCTGAGACGCTGGCGGGTGAGCGGTTGGAGGCGCCGGCGGGTGACTGGGGCCAGCCATCCGCTGTATGATGGCCGGGTCCGTGGATGGCACCGGAGGACCAAATGCCCGCGAGCCCGCCGGCCCCAAGCCGGAGCCAGCCTGTTTGCCGCGTTCTCACCGCCGGCGCCCTGACGCTGGTGGCGTCGGCGGGGGTGGCCTGCTCCGGCCCGGTGGAGCCCGAGTTCCAGCGCGTGGAGCGCGTCCGCGTGGCCGGACTGGGACCGGACGGGATGCTGCGCCTCAACGCCGACGCCGTTTTCCTCAACCCCAACCGCTTCCCCCTGGAGGCCACGGCCCTGGACCTCCGCGTGGAGGTCAACCAGAAGCCGGCGGCTCACGTCCGCCAGGCCCTGGCCGCCCGCATGCCCGCCGCCGGCGAGTTCACCCTGCCCCTGGAGATCGACGTGGAACCCGGCGTCCTGTCCACGGGCTCGGGGAGCCTGCTGGAGACCCTGCGCCAGGCGCGCCGGGCCTCGGTGGTGATGGAGGGTTCGCTGGAGGTGACAGCGGCCGGCGTGCGCTTCCGCGTCCCGGTTCGCCATGAGCGAGAGCATGACCTGGCGCGCTGAGAGGCGCATGGCCGCCCTGCTCACGGCCGCCGTGGCCCTGGCGGCCTGCGGCCCCTCGACGGAGCCGCCGGCGCCGGCCCCCAACGGCCATGCCCTGCGCCTGGACGGGGACGACGACGTGGTGGAGCTGGGGACCATCGGCCCGGACAGCCCGCTCATGCTGGCCGGCTCGCCGTTCACCCTCGCCGCCTGGTTCAAGCAGCGGGAGGGGGGCGACCCCTACCAGCGGATCATCGACAAGAGCGACGAGATCATGGGCCACAACGGCTGGGGCCTGGGCCTGGACCCGGTGGACCGGATGATCCACCTCTATGTTCACGACGGCACCGGCGGCGCCGACTTCGCCAGCTCCCGCAACCTGTACGAGCTCAACCGGTGGCATCACGTGGTGGCGGTGGCCCGGCGGGATCGCCTGGAGATCTGGCTGGACGGCAAGCGGGATCCGGGGACCTGGTACGAGGGTGGCGCCTTCACCCTGCCGGCTCAGGCCGTCACCACCGCCCGCATCGGCAGCTGGAACCACGCCGGCGAGAGGGAATGGGACGGCTGGATCGACGAGGTCGCCGTCTGGAGCATCGATCTCCCCGGGGAGGCCATCGCAGCCCTCCACGCCGCCCGTGGCCGGGCCGATCTGGGCGTCAATGCGGGCGCTTATCAGGCGGCCGGCCACCTGGTGGGACACTGGCGCATGGGCGACGGTCCCGAGGCCGGCGCCGGCCCGGTCGTCTTCGACGTCTCCCCATCCAGGATCCACGGGCGCATGGGACCGTCTCCGGAGGAGGGAAACGCGCCGGTGCTGGACGGTACGACCCTGCCCTGAGCGGCCCCACCCGGGACCTAGCTCCTCACCACACTGTCTCCTCGGTCCGGAGCAGGCGACGGAAGAGCGCCTCGCTCCCCTCGGGGTCCGGCACGGGCTCGGCCTGGTCCAGTGCGGGCGTCCGGCCCGCCAGCAACGTCTCGATCACCTCCAGGGTCACCG
>JBFGDW010000210.1:0-6191 GCA_041580435.1 Candidatus Polarisedimenticolia bacterium
GTCCGGGACCGCTGCACGCCATCTACGACAGGGACGGCAGGCTGTGGGCGGCCTGGGATGGCCGGCTTCTGCGCCGGGACGGCGATGCGTGGCTGGAGATCGGCGGCCCGGAGATGGTCGAGGACAGCGCCTTCAGCCTGGCATCCAGGGTGGAGGGGGGCGTCCTGGTGGGCTCCCGCCACGGGGCCGTCTGGATGGTGAGCGCCGATGATCGGGCCCGCCGCGTCGCCGAGGGCCTGGGGGACTGGATCATGCAGGTCCACGACGATCCCCTGGGCCCCGTGGCGGCGGTGAGGTTCGGCCGCCGTCCAGGGCTCGTGCGGATCACGGATCCCGGAGTGGACCATCTCCTGGACTGGGAGGAGCGCATCGATGGGCTGGCCCGGCGAGGATCGACCTACTGGCTCGCCTATCCCACGGGCGTCTGGGCGGTCCACGACGACGGCAGCCGGGAGTTCCTGGCGGCCGGGGAGGGGTTCACCGGATTCGGGAACATCAGCGTGGATCGAGAGGGCGGGCTGTGGATGGCCAGCGTGCGGGGCCTGTCCCACTATCCCCAGCCCGAGACGCGGCTCTGGACCGAGCTCTCGGGACTGCCCCACGTCTTCCTGCGCTCCGTCCATCCCGTGGCGGACGGCTTCATCCTGACCAGCTGGAGCGGGCCGATCCACCTGGGCCGGGATGGCCGGGCCCGGAAGATCCCGCTGGGTTCCAGCTCCACCCGGAGCGCGGGCTGCCACGATCCCTGGGGCGGCGTGTGGCTCAAGGGGATGCCGGTGCCGGGCGACGCCCCCATCGCCATCCGCCGCCGCCCCGAGGCGCACGTGCTGCTGGAATGGCGTGGCGGGAACACCCGCACACGGCGCCGGACCGCGTGGTACGAGGGGGACATCGCCTGCGATGTGGCCCCGGACGGGAGCTTCTGGATCCTGGCCGGTGGCGAGCTGCTGGAGCTGGACGGGCCGGACGCGGAGCTGCAGGTCCGGGGGAGGCTTCCCGACGGCACGCCGGGGCAGCTCAACCAGACAGCCTTCGTGGTGCGCCGGGACGGGAGCGCCGTGGTGGCGGGGTACTACACCGGGGAGATCTGCCAGGCGCCGTTGCCTCCAGCCGGGCGGATCCTGGAACCGGCGGACTGGGCCTGCGCGCAGTTCCAGGCAGGGACCGGGCTCCTCGATCTGATGGAGACTCCCACCCAGCGCCTGTGGCTGGCCGCCGATGGCGGAGGTGTCTACGAGTGGGTGGAAGGACAGGGCCGCCGCGTCCAGGGCGAGATGGGTGAGCTGCGCGAGGCCATCGGGCTCAGTCCCTCGCCGGCAGGGGGCATTTGGGTCATGGGGTGGCGCCACCGGTGGCGCATGGTGGAGCGGGCCCCCGGAACCCCGCCCAGCGTGGTGGAGCGTCTCGAGACGGGCCACGGCGTGCCCGCCTGGGAGAACGGCCGTGGGCTGCACGAGGAGCCCGACGGCACCGTCTGGGTGCCGCTCTACTCGGGGCTCGCGCGGGTCCCCCCCGAGGTGCGGCGCCATGTCGGGGCGGCGCCGGCGGTGACCATCACGCGCCTGGTGGCCGACGGCCGGCAGGTGGATGGCGTCGAGGATCTCTCCCTCCGCCACGGGGGCCATTCCCTGGAGCTCCGCTGGTCCGCCCTGTCGTTCCGGGATCCCACCAGCGTCCGCTACCGGATGCGGATGGAGAATGATCCCGACTGGACGGTGCTGAGCCAGCCCTACGTGCGCCTGGCGGGCCTGGCCGCCGGCCGCCACCGCATCGAGCTGGGCGCCTCCCTGGATGGGCGGATCTGGAGCGATCCGTCCGCGGTGCTCGCATTCAAGGTGCAGAGGCCGTGGTACCGGCAGGGCTGGTTCGTGGCCCTGGCCCTTGCGGCCTTCCTGCTGCTCATCTACGTGGCCCACAGGCTGAGGCTGGCGCACCTGCTCCGCCTGGAGCGCCAGCGCACGCGCATCGCCATGGATCTCCACGACGAGATGGGGGCGGGACTCGGCAGCGCCGGCCTGCTGGTGGGACTGCTGGCCGACGGCGATCTGGAGAGGCAGGAGCGCCGGGACATCGGGGCGCGGGCCGCGGCCCAGATCCGCGACCTGGGCGGGGCGCTCTCGGACATCGTCTGGTCGCTGCGGCCCGGCGCCGAGACGCTGGACGCGCTCCTCCTGTTCCTGCGCCAGCGGGCGGCGGATCTCTTTCCGCCCGGGGACGGGCCACGCGTCCGCTTCGATGCGCCGGATCCCTGTCCGCCCCTGCCCCTGCGCCTGTCCCAGAGGCGCAACCTGCAGTGGATGGCCGTGGAGGCGCTGCACAACGCCGCGCGGCACGCCGGCGCCCGCCGGGTGGTGGTGACTCTGCGACCGGCGGAGGCGGGACGGTGGCGCCTCTCGGTGCGCGATGACGGGGCGGGCCTGCCAGCGGGCGCCGGCGAGGGCGGGGAGTCGGGCCTGGGCCAGGAGAGCATGCGCCGCCGGGCCGCCGAGATCGGCGCCGATCTCCAGATCACCTCGGCGCAGGGGGAAGGCGTGGAGGTGACGATCTGGTTCCGTCCAGACGGGAGGGCGCGGTGAAAGAGAAGGTTCGCGTCGCCATCGTGGAGGACAATCCCGGCTACCGGCAGAGCCTTGGGACGTTCATCGGCCACGCACCCGGGTTCTCGGTGGCGGCGGTCTATGGCAGCGCCGAAGCGCTCCTCGGGGCGGCCCGCCGGACGGCGGCCCGGGCGGGTGAGCCGCTGGACTGGGACCTGATCCTCATGGACATCGAGCTCCCGGGCAAGAGCGGCATCGAGGCCACGCGGGAGCTGCGCCAGATGACGCCGGATCTTCCCGTGGTCATGCTCACGGTGTTCGAGGACCCGCGTGTGATCCTGGAGGCCATCAGCGCCGGGGCCAGCGGCTACATCCTGAAGAAGGCCACCTCCCGGGAGCTCCTGGACCAGCTGCGCGGCGTCATGGAGGGCGGCGCGCCGCTCTCGCCGGCCGTGGCGAGCACGGTGCTGTCCATCGTGCGCCGCCTCAGCGGCGACCCGATGGGAGCGTCACCTGGCGGGGCTGCGGCGCCCCAGGCCCCCAGCCGGCTGGACCTCACCGACCGGGAGCTGGACGTGCTGCGCTGCCTGGTGCGTGGGCTGTCCTACGCCGAGGCCGGCGACGACCTGGGGATCAGCGAGGGCACGGTGCGCACCCACGTGCGCTCCGTCTACCGCAAGCTGCAGGTTCACTCGGTGGCCCAGGCCATCCGCCGTGCCATGGAGCTGGGCCTGGCCTGAGCCGCCGCCGGATCCGCTATCATCGGATCCTCGTGAGCGATCCCGATCCCAGCGCGAGCCTGATCCATGACTGGGTCCTGGCGGGGCCGCACCGCTTCGAGGTGCAGGGCCGGGTCATGCTCAACGACGAGACGCTGCGGGACGGGCTGCAGAGCCCGTCGGTGACCGATCCGCCGGCGGAGCGGAAGGTGGAGATCCTCCACCTCATGAACCGGCTTGGAATCGAGACCGCCTGCGTGGGGCTGCCTGGCGCCGGCGAGCGGCAGCGCGCCGATGCCGAGAGGCTGTGCCTTGAGATGGCCCGGGAGAGGCTGCGCATCACGCCCAACTGCGCCGGCCGCACCCTGCAGCGGGACATCGAGCCCATGGCCGACATCGCCCAGCGGACCGGAGCCCCGGTGGAGGCCTGCGTCTTCATCGGCTCGTCCCCCATCCGGCTGCACACCGAGGGGTGGGAGATGGAGCGGCTGCTGCGTCACACCGCAGACGCCGTCGCCTTCGGCGTGAAGCAGGGGCTCAAGGTGATGTACGTCACCGAGGACACGGTGCGCACGCCCCCGGCCACCCTGGAGCCACTGCTGCGGGCGGCGGTGGAGGCGGGCGCCAGCCGCGTCTGCCTGTGCGACACCGCCGGCGCCGCCATCCCCGAGGGGGTGATGAACCTGGTGGGCTGGGTGGCGGGCCTGCTCCAGAGCCTGGGCGCCGGCGAGGTGGGGATCGACTGGCACGGCCACCGGGATCGCGGCCTGGGCCTGGCCAACACCCTGGCTGCGGTGCGGGCCGGGGCCAGCCGGGTCCACGGCGCCGGTCTGGCCGCGGGCGAGCGGGTGGGGAACACCGCCATGGAGCTGCTGCTGGTCAACTTGCGCCTCCTCGGCCTGCGGGACGATGACCTGGGCGCCCTTCCCGCCTACGCCGAGGCGGTGTCCGCGGCCCTGGGCATCCCCATCCCTCCCAACGCGCCGGTGGTGGGCCAGGACGCCTTCCGCACCGCCACCGGCGTCCACGCCGCGGCGGTGATCAAGGCCCGGGAGCGGGGGGATGCCTGGCTGGCCGACAACGTCTACTCGGGAGTACCGGCCTCGTGGATCGGCCGGGAGCAGGTCGTCGACGTGGGGCCCATGTCCGGGGCCTCCAACGTCCGCCACGCCCTCGGGCGCCTGGGGCTGCCAGCCACCGAACGCACGGTGACGGCGGTGCTCAGAGCGGCCAAGAGCTCGGACCGAGTCCTCAGCGAGACCCAGATCCGCCAGGCGGCCGACGCCGCGCCGCGCTCGACTCTCCTTGGCCAGGATCATCATGAATGACGTCCCTCGGCCGGACGACCGCCAGGAGGAGCCCTCCGCCCGCGCGCCCACGGCCGCCAGCGGCGAGCCACTGCTGGGCAGCTACTTCGTCGCGACCTATCCGCCGTTCTTCCACTGGTCGCCGGAGACCGTCGCGGCAGCCGAGGCCGCCCTGGACACGCCGCCAGGCCAGCCAGCGCCGCCGCTGGGGCTCTATGTCCACGTGCCCTTCTGTGTCCAGCGCTGCCGGTACTGCCACTACCTTTCTTATGACGACCGCGCCCAGGACATGGAGCCCTATCTGGGCGCCGTCCTCCGGGAGCTGAGCGCCCTCGTCGCCAGGCCCGCCCTGGAGGGGCGGTGGCTGGACTTCGTCTACTTCGGCGGCGGCACGCCCTCCGTCCTCTCCGCATCCCATGTCGGGCAGCTCCTGGACTGGCTGCGCCGGACGGCCCCCTGGAAAGACCATGCCGAGATCACCTTCGAGTGCGCGCCCAGGACCGTCACCCAGCGCAAGGCGGAGGTCCTCAGGACCGGAGGCGTCACCCGGGTCAGTCTCGGAGTCCAGCAGCTTGATGACGGCGTGCTGCGCGCCAGCGGCCGCATCCATCTGGTGGAGGACGTTGAGCATGCCTACGGCGTCCTTCGCGCCGCGGGATTCGACGTCATCAACCTGGACCTGATGGTCGGCCTGCCCGGCGAGACCGACTCCACGTTCATGCGCAGCCTGGAGCGGCTCGTGGAGCTGAGCCCCGACAGCATCACCATCTACCAGACCGAGGCACCTCCCAACACGCCCCTGTATCGCTCGGTGTGCCAGGGCGTGCAGGGGGATTCACCCGCCCCCTGGAGGGAGAAGCGCAAGCGGCTGTCCCGTGGCTTCGCCCGGCTGGAGGCCGCCGGGTACGTGCGCCGCAGCGCCTACGCGGCGGTCCGGGAAGCCGGCAAGGCGCCCTTCATCTACCAGGACGCCCTCTACCAGGGCGCCGACATGCTGGGGATCGGGGTGTCGGCCTTCTCGTACCTGGGCGGCATCCACCACCAGAACCTGGCCGAGATGGATGCGTACCTGGACGCCGTGCACGCCGGGCGCCTGCCGCTGATGCGGGCCCACGCGCTGACTCCCCTGGAGAGGGCCGTCCGTGAATTCGTGCTGCAGCTCAAGCTGGGCCGCGTGGACCTGAAAGCCCTGGGTGAGCGCCATGGTGTCGATCTCGCCGCACGGTTCCTGCCGACCCTGGCCCGGCACGCCCAGCGGGGCTACCTCTCCTTCGACGAGTCCGAGGTGGTGGTCACGCCCAGGGGCCTGCTGAGCGTTGACCGCTGGCTGCGGTCCTACTTCCTGGAAGAGCACCAGGGCCCCTGGCTGGCCTGACCCGGGGAGGCCGCCCGGGAGGCCCCGCGGGCTGACCGGCCAGTGCCTGGGACCGGCGGCAGCCCGCGGGCGGGGTGGTAGACTGCGGCGTCGCCGCACTCCGCCCCATGCCCCGGCCGAAGAACAACGAGAAGGCGTCCCGACCGCCTGCCACCCAGGGCAAGCTGGGCACGTTCGCCGGCGTCTTCACTCCCAGCATCCTCACCATCCTCGGGATCATCCTGTTCCTGCGGGTGGGGTTCGTGGTGGGACA
>JBFGDW010000211.1:0-6189 GCA_041580435.1 Candidatus Polarisedimenticolia bacterium
CGGATTCAGGAATCCGGCGGGCCCCGGTGTGCTTGCGGTGCTCGACCTGCCTAGCGCTTGGCCACCGCCATGGAGCCGGGAGCGACGCCCAGCGACTCCAGGGTCTCCAGGGTGAGGCCACCCCGGGCCAGGCTCTTGGACTGCTGGTAGGAGCGCACGGCCGCCAGGGTCTGGGAGCCGATGATCCCGTCGATGGGGCCGGGGTTGTGGCCGGCGTCGCGCAGGGCCTCCTGGATGGCCGCCACGGTGCTGCGGTTCATGTTGGTCTCGCAAAGCACCGGCTTCCAGGCCATGCGGCCGTCGGTCACCATCCGGGTCTGGGTCACGGTCTGGTACTGGGCCGGGATGGCCACGCGATTCTCCCGGGATGGCTCGACCATCTTCTGCACCTTGATGGTCTTGTACTGGGCCGGGATCTCCACCTTGCGGGTGGTGGCGGGCGTCTTGAGGACCTGCTTGCTCACCGTCTTGTACTCGGCGGGGATCTCCACCGTGCGGGTCGTGGCAGGCTTCTTGAGGACGGTCTTGGAGACCGTCTTGTACTCGGCCGGGACCTCCACCAGGCACATGATCTCGCCGGTGGCCTCGTCGATCTTCTCGATGGGGCCACGGCCCTTCTTCCAGACCGTGTGGGCTGGCTTGACCAGGACCTTCTCGGTGACCGTCTCGTAGACCGCGGGGACCTCCTCCATGCGGGTGCTGGCCGGCTTGACCAGGACCTTCTCGGTCACCGTCTCGTAAACGGCAGGGACGACCTCCAGCTTCTCGGAGGCCTCCTTGGCGACCACCCGCTCCTCGACCCACTCATACCGGGCCGGGATGATCTCGATGCGCTCGGACGCCTCCTTCGTAAGCATCTTCTCGGAGGCGGTCTCGTAGCTGGGCGGGATGAAGACCCGGGCGTAGCACTCGCCGGGCTTGGCGGATGGCGGCAGCAGCTCGTCCCCAGACGCCATGGTGGCCGTCCGGGCGGGAGCGGGCTGGCCGGCCGTGGCCGACTTGGCCTTGGCCTCGGCCTCGCGCAGCGCGACCTCGGTGCTCTTGAGCTCGCTGGAGGTGGACCTGAGCTCGCTCTCCAGCTTCTGCACGGTCCGGTCCTTCTCCTGGGCCGTGCTCTGGAGGGCCGCGATCCGCGCCTCCTGCTCCTGGATCCTCGCCTCCATATCCGTGGGCTGGGCCTGGCGCGCGGCTCCGCACCCCGCAGCCAGCATGGTGGTAGCCGCCAGGGCGGCCAGAACTGCGAACTTGGACTGACTTCTCGACATCGGTTTCCTCCCTTGGAGCCAACCTGGCGGGCGGTCCATCCGCCCGGAACCTTGGACCTGGAATTGTGCGGAAAGTCACACGCCGCGTGACGGAATGTGGGGAATCGAGGGGAAATTGGCGTAATTCGAACCCTATCACATACTTCCAGCCGCTGGCCACCCCTCCCATGGCAGGCTCGCCGGCCGCCTGCGCCGGGGTGACTTCCTGTGCGAAGATGAGTCCAAGAAGGAGGAAGGGGCCTTGGATGACCTGCAGGAAAAGAGCGACGAGGAACTGGTGCAGATGGCCGCGGCGGCGCCCCCGGGCGACCTGCGTGCGGCCGAGTCCCTCGTCCTCCGCCACCAGCGGCGTGTCCTGGCCAACTGCCGCTACCTGACCCGCTCTCCCGGCGACGCCGAGGACCTGGCCCAGGAGGTCTTCGTCAAGGCGATCTTCTCGCTGCGCCGCTTCGAGGGACGCTCGCTGTTCAAGACCTGGCTGCAGAGGATCAAGATCAACCACTGCCTGAACTTCCTGCGCAAGATGGAGGGCCGCGAGCACGTTCCCCTGGATGAGCCGGCGACCCAGGCCGCCGAGGAGCTGCAGGCGCCGCCCCAGGCCGAGGCGGAGATCAGAGCGCGCAGGCAGCGTGAGCGGATCCGCAAGGTCCTGGACGCCATGTCCGACACGCTGCGCGTCCCGCTCCTGCTGCGGGACATGGACGGCCTGTCCTACCAGGAGATCGCCGAGGCCCTGGGCCTGGGCCTGTCGGCGGTGAAGATGCGTATCAAGCGGGCGCGGGAGGAGTTCCGGCGCCTCTTTCACGCTCCCGGGGGCGATGCCGGGGAGCCGTCCCCTGCCGGTGAGACCGGGTCCGCGGGGGAAGCGACATGAGTGATCCCGGCCGCCCGGCGGGGCCGCCCGGCGGCGACGACGAGGAACTGGGCGCTCCGGTGGCGGAGCTGGCGGACCTCGAGGAAGAGCCGGCGCCCACCTTCCTGGCGCGCCTGCGGCGCCGCATCCAGCGCCGTGTCCTGGCCTCGGACGTGCTGGAGATGTCCTGGTTCACGCCGGTGCTTGTCTTGCTCGAGTTCCTCGAAATGATCTTCACGGGCCTCTTCGGCCCCAGGAAAACCGATTCAGGAGGCTCTGCGTCATGAACCAGCTCGCTGGCGTCAAGGAACAGCTCTTTGAGACCTACCAGGGGATGGTGCAGTCGGTCATCGCGGCGCTGCCCCTGGTGATCACCGGCATCATTCTCCTGCTGGTGGCGTGGCTCGTGGCCAAGATCGTGGAGCGGGTCCTGCGCGCCGTGCTGGTGCGGGCCAAGTTCGACAGCCTCCTGCAGCGGGTGGGCATCGACAAGCTGCTGTCGCGGATCGGCCTGCGCCAGTCCCTCAACGTCCTCATCCCGCGGATGGTCTACTTCCTGCTCCTGTTCCTCTTCCTGCAGACGGCCATGGACGCCCTGGGCTTGAAGGCCGTCTCGGAGGCCCTGGATGCCTTCTTTGCCTACCTGCCCAACCTGGTGGCGGCCGTGCTGCTCATCATGGTGGGCAGCGCCGCCGCCCGCTTCGCCGGGCAGGCGGTGGCACGGGCCGCCCAGGACTCGGGGATCGACTACGCGTCGTCCCTGGGAGGGGTGGTGTCGGGGCTCATCCTGTTCGTCATCGGCATCATGGCGGTGGGTCAGCTCAAGATCGACACGGAGATCGTCCGGCTGGTGACGGTTTGCACCCTGGCCGGCCTGGCCCTGGCCTTCGGCCTGTCCTTCGGCCTGGGCACCCGGGAGGTCACCCGCAACATCATCGCCGGCTTCTACGCCCGGCGAATCTTCAACGCCGGCGACGAGATCGAGATCCGCGGCGAGCGCGGCACCCTGGAGGCCATCACCCCCACGCAGACCATCCTGCGCCAGCCCCAGCGGCGCATCGCCGTGTCCAACGCCGTCTTCCTGGACGAGACGGTCCGCCAGTAGCGGCGCGCGGCGCCTCAGTGCCCGGCGGGGGCCTTCTCGCCGGCGGTGACGTCCACCTCCAGGTGGTTCTGGGGGGGTGGCAGGGGACAGGTGGCGTAAGGGGTGAAGGCGCAGGGCGGGTTGTAGGCCTTGTTGAAGTCCAGCACCACCTTGCCGTCCACCGGGGGGGAGGCGTACAGAAACCGGCCGGCGCCGTAGGTGGTCTCGCCGCTGGTGGCATCGCTGAAGATCAGGAAGAGGTCCTCCCCGGGCTCGGCCACCGGCTCCAGCGTCAGCTCCCGGCCGTCCACGGTGAAGTGGAGCCGTCCGGGCACCGGCTGCATCTCGGCGGTCCCCAGCACCGTGGGGATCGGCCGCTCCACCGCCTCGGGGAAGGGGACGAAGTCGGCGGTGACGCGCCAGGCGGTGTCCACGGGGTAGGCCTCGATGCCGGCGAAGCTGCGGCGGGCCTCGCTCTCGGCGTCCTTGATCCGCACCCCCTGGCGCCCGCCGCGCTCGATGATGGAGAGGCTCAGGCTCCCCAGGTGCAGGATGTCGGGCTGCTCGCCGGCGTCGGTGGCCAGCTCGCGCTCCGTCACCGGCTCGCCGCCCATGGTGATCCCGGCCTCGGGGCGGGAACGCAGGGTGACCAGCCCGTCCTCCAGCCAGAAGGAGCCGGCCAGGGGGGGCACGTCACGGCCTGGGAGGACGATGGCATTGCCGGGGTCCCCGCCGAAGGTGTTCTCCCCCGGCTCGAGCCAGGCCAGCCCCACCACCGCCAGCCAGCCGTCCTCCGCCTGCAGCCGCTCCAGGCGCCGGGCCCGCCATGCCTCCACCTCGGCCAGGTGCGCCGGGTCCGGAGCGGGGACGTCCGGCGCCGGAGCACAGGCGGCGGTGACGGCCGCCAGGAGGGCCGCCCCCAGGGGGGCGAGGCGGGCCGGTCGAGACGATCTCATCATGGCCAGTCTTGTAGCACACGCCGTGGCGGCGGGCCCGGCTGCCTGCGCCCATCCCGTCGCCGCCGGCGCCGGGCGCGGTACAATGAGGCCATGCCCTCCCGACCCGCGCCGCCGCCTGCCGGCGGCTACGAGGCCCGCCTTGAGGACCTGCGCGCCCGCCTGCGCGGGCTCGGGCGCGTGGCCGTGGCCTACTCGGGAGGGGTGGACTCCAGCGTGCTGCTGCACGTGGCCCACGCCGAGCTGGGGGAGGGGGCGGCCGGGGTCATCGCTGACTCCCCCTCCCTGCCGCGGCGCGAGCTGGAGGAGGCCCGGGCGCTGGCGCGCCGCATGGGCGTCCGCCTTCACGAGGTCCGGACCCAGGAGGGGGACGATCCCCGCTACCGGGCCAACCAGGGGGACCGCTGCTACTTCTGCAAGTCGGCGCTGTTCGCCGCCATGGAGCCGTGGGCCCGGGAGCGGGGGTTCCGGGCGCTGGCCTTCGGCGAGATCACCGACGACCTGGCTGACCACCGGCCGGGGGCCCAGGCGGCCCGGGAGTTCGGTGTGGTGGCCCCCCTGCGCGAGGCGGGCTTCTCCAAGGAGGATGTGCGCCGCTACGCGCGATCGGCTGGCCTGCCGGTGGCGGACAAGCCGGCCTCGGCCTGCCTGGCCTCGCGCATCCCCGTGGGCACCGAGGTCACCCCGGAGCGCCTGGCCCGGGTGGAGGCGGCGGAGGCTGCCGTGCACCGGCTCGGCCTGCGCCAGGTGCGAGTGCGCCATCACGGCGACACCGCGCGCCTGGAGGTGGGAGCCGACGAGCTGGGTCGGGCCCGGGAGCTGGAGGGCGCGCTGTGCCAGGCCCTGGCCGCGGCCGGCTTCCGCGAGTTCAGCCTTCACGCCTACCGGCCGCCGGGCGCGCCGGCGGCCAGGCCGGGCGGGAGCTAGCCGGGCGGTGGTCGTCCAGGATCAGCTCGGCCGCCGCCTGCGGGACCTGCGCGTGTCGGTCACCGACCGCTGCAACTTCCGGTGCGGCTACTGCATGCCCCGGGAGGTGTTTGGTGACGCCTATCGCTTCCTGGAGCGGGAGGAGCTGCTGGGCTACGAGGAGATCGCCCGGCTGGTCCGCATCTTCGCGGCGCTGGGCGCCGTCAAGGTGCGCATCACCGGCGGCGAGCCGCTGGTGCGGCGGGAGCTCCCCACGCTGGTGCGTCAGCTGGCGGGCGTGCAGGGGGTGGAGGACCTGACCCTCACAACCAACGGCGTCCTCCTGCCGGGCCAGGCGGCTCCTCTGGCCGCCGCCGGCCTGCGGCGGGTCACCGTCAGCCTGGACTCCCTGGATGATGCGGTGTTCCGCGCCATGAACGACGCCGACGTGCCGGTGGCTGCGGTGCTGGAGGGGATCGAGGCGGCCGCTGCCGCCGGGCTGCGCCCGGTCAAGATCAATGCCGTGGTGCGGCGCGGGCTCAACGAGGAGGGAGTGGCCGACCTGGCACGGCGCTTCCGGGGGACGGGCCACATCGTCCGCTTCATCGAGTACATGGACGTGGGCAACACCAACGGCTGGCGCATCGAGGATGTCGTCCCGGCCCGGGACATCCTGGAGCGGATCCACGCCGAGATGCCCCTGGAGCCCCTGGAGCCGGCCTATCCCGGCGAGGTGGCGCGGCGCTGGCGCTACCGGGAGGGCGGCGGCGAGATCGGCATCATCGCATCGGTGACGCAGCCGTTCTGCGGCGATTGCACCCGGGCGCGCCTCTCGCCGGAAGGCCGGCTGTTCACGTGCCTGTTCGCCGCCACCGGCCTGGACCTGCGCGGCCCGCTCCGGTCGGGGACCTCCGACGAGGATCTGCGCCGGCTGGTGGCCTCCGCATGGCAGGCCCGCCAGGACCGCTACTCGGAGCTCCGGTCCGCCGCCACCAGGGGCCTGCCCCGGGTGGAGATGTCCCGCATCGGCGGCTGACCCACCCCGTTACCCCTTTTTACGCACCCTTTTACACCCCTTTGCAACCAAAAACGCGGCGGTGCGTTTCAATGGGTAGCAACGGGGAA
>JBFGDW010000212.1:0-6178 GCA_041580435.1 Candidatus Polarisedimenticolia bacterium
ATGCGGCCACCAGGAGGCTGGCCATGAGCGAAAGGGTCGACTCCAGCACGAACGCCGGGGAACGCCGGTTCCAGCAGGCGCTGGCGGGACTGTCCGCCGGGGACTTCACCGCCCTGGCGCCGCTCTTCGCTCCGGGTGACGCCCCATCCGGAGACACACCCGGGAGAGCCGGAGGCGGAGCCTCGCAGATCGAGGCCTGGTTCCTGGAGGACCGTTTCCTGGACCAGCCCGGGGCCGCCGCCGAGGCGGTCGCCTGCGCCTGCTTCCTCGGCCGGACCCAGGTGGCGGCTTTCCTGCTGGACCGGGGTGTCGACCCGGCGGCCGGCATGGCAACCGGCATGAGCGCTCTGCACTATGCCGCGTCGGCCGGCCATCTGGACGTGGTCAAGCTCCTCATCCAGCGGGGCGCCCCCATGGAGTTGAAGAACCGCTTCGGCGGCACCGTCCTGGACCAGGCGCTCTATTCCGCGCTCAATGAGCCGCGCCCGGATCACCCGCGCATCATCGAGGCGCTGCTGGCCGCCGGAGCTGACGCGGAAGCTGTCGGGGGCCTGGAGGCTGTCCGGGAGGTGCTCCGGCGACACGAACGTTCGCATTCCTGACTCTCTTCAAGAGGAGGCTCATGATGATGCATCGCTGCATGAGAACGGTGTTGGCGCTCTGTCTCGGTGTCGTGGCGCTGTCGCCCGGCCTTGCGGCCGCGTCCCAGGGGAGCGGGCAGCAGGAGGGCCCGTCCCTGTACGACCGGCTCGGCGGGCTCGCCCCCATCTCGGTGGTGGTGAGCGATTTCGTCGACGCCCTGGGGCCCGACGCGGTGCTCAACGCCAACCCGGCCATCGATGCCGCACGGCAGCGGGTGCCGGCACCCTACCTGAAGTACCACGTCACCGCCATGGTCTGCCAGGCCACGGGCGGCCCCTGCCAGTACCACGGCCGGGGGATGAAGGAGTCCCATGCCCATCTCAACATCACCGCGGCCGAGTGGGATCGCATGGTGGTCATCTTCAAGGAGATCCTGGCGAAGCACCAGGTCCCGGCCCGTGAGACCGGGGAGCTTCTGGCCATCGTGGACTCGACTCGGGCGGACATCGTGACCCAGGCGAAGTGATGGAACCGCGGCGCTTCGACCCCGCGCGGCAAGTCGTCGGGATCGGGCGTGATCGGTCGGCCGAGATTCTCCCAGCCCGGCCCGATCCGCCCGTGCCCGTGGACGGCCTCACCATCGGCCTGGCGAGCATGGCCACGAGCGCACCCCATGGCGGCGAGATGCACCCCGACGGCGATGAGGTCCTGCTCCTGGTCAGCGGGAGCGTCCGGGTCCATCTGGAGACGGACCCGCCGACCGCGATCCCCATGGGAGCCGGGGACGGGATGATCGTCCCCAGGGGCACGTGGCACCGCGTCGAGGTCGTGGAGCCGTGCCAGATCGTCTATGCAACGCCGGGTCCGGGCTTCGAGCTGAGGCCGCCCCGGAGCGCCTGATGGCCGGGCCGCGCCGGCCCTGAGCATGCACCCAGACCTGCATGACGAGATCGCCCGCACCATGGAGACGGAGCCCCGCCTGCTCCCCCTCCTGCCGGAGCTCCTCGCCGACGTTCCGGAGATTGGAGCCTCGGTGGCCCAGATCCTGGGCCTCCTGCGCGAGGTCGGGCTGCCCGCCGGGTCGAGGGTGCTGGACCTGGGAGCCGGCAAGGGGGCGGTGGCGGTGGCCCTGGCGGCGGAGCTGGGCTTCAGGGTGGATGGCATCGAGGCCTTCCCTCCCTTCATGGAGGCGGGCCGTGCCCTGGCCAGCCGCCGTGGCGTGGCGGACCGCTGTCGCATGGAGGCGGGAGATCTCCGTCAGCATCTCGGCCGGCCGGAGACCTATGACGCCGTGCTCCTGCTGAGCGTCGGGCCGGTGCTGGGCGATCACCGGCGGACCGTGGGGGGCCTGCGCACGCTGGTGCGGCCGGGGGGGCTCCTGGTCCTCGAGGACGGCTTCCTGGCCCAAGGGATCGATGCTCTGGAGCACTGCGAGGGGTACGCGGGCCGGGACGAGACCGTCCGCCAGCTCACGGCCCATGGCGACGAGCTCCTCCGCGAGCAGATCATCCCCGCCGGCGTGATGCGGGAGATCAACGAGAAGAACACCGCGCTCATCCGCGCCCGCGCCCGGGGGCTCATGGCCCGGCACCCGGATCGGGCGGACGCCCTGGCCGCCTACGTGGCACGCCAGGAGGAGGAGACCCGGCGCCTGGGCACGGATCTCATCTGTGCGACCTGGGTCCTGCGCCGGCGACGGCCCAGCTAGGAGAACGTCATGCTGCAGCGGATCATGGACGGGAGAACGGATCTGGTCTTCGAGTACCTGAAGCAGGGGCACGGCCCCGATTCCACCGATGGGGATGGGCGGCCGCTCATGGCGTGGTGCGCCTACCACGGCGACGTCAGCGCCATCCGCCACCTGCTGGCGCAAGGCGCCCCGCTGGCCTGTCTGGGCGGAAACCTGGGCCTGAACGGGGCCGCGTTCCACGGCCACTGGCAGCTCTGCCAGTTCCTCCTGGAGCAGGGCGCCGACCCAAGCCACGCCGACCCGGACACCGGCGAGACGCCGCTGCACGCGGCACTCTGCAAGGCGAACCGGCCCATCTACGAGCACGTGATCCAGGTCCTGCTGGCCGCCGGCGCCGACCCCGCGGCGGCGACCCGGCCGGGGGCGCCCACCGGCTCGTTCATGCGCGACTGCCGCACCCGGGGGGAGACCCCCCTGCACCGCGCCGCCGCCTTCGGCACGGGGCGAGCCATCCAGATGCTGCTGGACGCCGGCGCCCGGAAGGACACCCGGGACATGCATGGGGACTCTGCCCTCTCCTGGGCCAGCTGGCACCTGCGTCCGGCTGCCATCCTGCGGATGCTCTCCCACGGGTCGTTCTCCATCCACCCTGACAACGCCTCCACCTACGACCACGGCTCCGGCTGGAGCTCCATGGATCCGCCGCAGATGGGCCGGCCGCACACGTGAAGGAGAGATCCGGGGGTTCCGGGCCGAGATCATCCTGCCCGGCAGGGGCGAGCCAGGCGCCTGCGGGCCCCTCCACCCCCGCCGCTGACGGCCCTTGACAGGTGTAGAATGGCGGCGGGGGGCGGGATGAGCGGCGAGCAGCAGCGTGACGAGATCGCGGCCGCCGAGGGATACGAGGCCCTGCTGGTTCCCGCCCTTTTTGACCAGTGGCCGGGCCGTCTCCTGGACGCCGTCCGCGTGCGACCAGGGGATCGGGTCCTGGACGTGGCCTGCGGCACGGGTGTGCTGGCCCGGGAGGCGGCGCACCGCGTGGGGCAAGGCGGCGCCGTGGCGGGCGTGGACGCATCCGCCGCCATGCTGGCCGTGGCCCGGCGCCTGGCGCCCGCCATCCAGTGGCGGCTGGGAAACGCCGAGTCCCTTCCCCACGCCGAGGCGTCCTTCGACGTGGCGGCGAGCCAGTTCGGCATGATGTTCTTCGCCGACCGGGTCCAGGCCGCCCGCGAGATGCTGCGGGTGGTGGTGCCTGGAGGACGGGTGGCGGTCGCCGTCTGGGATAGCCTGGAGAGCTGCCCGGCCTACGCCGACGAGGTGGCGCTGCTGGAGCGACAGGCGGGTGCGGCGGCGGCGGATGCCATGCGCATGCCGTTCGCTCTCGGGAACAGGAGCACCCTGGAGACGGCCTTCACCTCGGCCGGCGCAACCGCGGTGAGTATCTCCTCGCACCCGGGGACGGCGCGGTTCCCCAGCGTCCGCGCCATGGTGGAGGCGGACCTGCGGGGCTGGCTGCCCATGGTGGGGATCCCCCTTGACGAGTCGTTGATCCGCGAGATCCTGGCCGAGGCCGAGATCGCCCTGGGCCGGTACGTCACCGCCGAGGGCACGGTGGCCTTCGATCTGTCGGCCCACATCCTGACCTGCACGCGCCCCTGACGGCGGTCCCCGGTCGCCCGTGGTAGGATGCCCGGCGCCATGGAGCGACGGGCACCCAGAGGGACCCGGGCGGCGCTGGCCGTGCTGATGCTGTCTCTGAGCGGTACCGTGACGGCCGCGGCCCAGACCGCACCGCCGGCGCCCGCTCTCCCCCGCCACGAGATCATCTTCGCCCGCCACGGCGACGACGCCCGCAAGGACTACGACATCTGGCGCATGTGCGCCGACGGCACCCAGATGGCCTCCCTGGTGGTGGAGCCGGGGCACCAGTTCCAGGTCACCGTCTCACCCGACGGGACGGAGTTTGCCTACTCCAGCAAGTCCGACGCCGACCGGGACATCTGGAAGCGTCCCTTCGGCCGCGGCGAGGCGGTCAACCTGACCAAGCACCCCGCCGAGGACTCCTCGCCGGCCTGGTCGCCCGACGGGAGCCGCATCGCCTTCTTCTCCACCCGCGACGCCGAGAAGCCCGAGCTCTA
This sequence comes from Candidatus Polarisedimenticolia bacterium, assembly GCA_041580435.1. GTDB lineage: Bacteria > Acidobacteriota > Polarisedimenticolia > SMYD01 > SMYD01 > JBFGDW01. The sequence continues at coordinate 4,411 of JBFGDW010000212.1, forward strand.
CGTGCTCGGGCTCGCGGATGGATCTGTGCGGCGGATCACCGACAACCCGCACTACGAGTCGGGCGCGGCCTGGACTCCCGACGGCAAGCAGATCCTCATGACGCGCTTCTTCCCGAAGCCCGAGGCGGGCGAGCACGAGGGGGCCGGAGAGATCTTCCGCATCGACCTGGCCACGGGGCAGGAGGTTCAGCTCACGCGCCTGGGAGGCTACAGCGGAGACGTCAGCCTGTCTCCCGACGGCAAGAGCGTCACCTTTCACCGCGTGGCGGACGGCCGGGCGGAGCTCTGGATCATGGGCGCCGACGGCTCGAAGCCCCGCGCCCTCACCGACACCTTCGTGGACGAGTACACCCCCCGCTGGTCACCGGACGGCAACTGGATCGCCTTCACCGCCGGCACGGGACACGACGGGCTGGGCACCTTCGACCTGTGGATCATGCGGCCGGACGGCTCCCACAGGCAGGTGCTCAACCGGGCCGGCAACACCGAGGCGTGGCTGGAGTGGCGGCCCGGGGACCATCACTGCCGCTGAGGGTGCCGGCGGGGTGAGCCTGGCGGGCCGGCGCGCGGGCTGCCTGGCCGCGGCCCTTCTCCTGGGGCTTCCCGGCCTCTACACCCTGCTGCTCCTGGGGCAGGCCTGGCGCCTGGCCCCCGGCATCGCCGCCCGGGCCCGGGCGCACGAGGCCCGCGGCTTCCGCGGCGCGGACCTGCCGCCGGAGTGGAAGTCGATCCTTTTGGCGGTGGAGGACCCGGCCTTCCACGAGCATCCCGGTGTCGATCTCTTCACGCCGGGAGCCGGGCAGACCACACTCACCCAGGCCCTGGCCAAGGTGCACTGCTTCGAGGCCTTCCGGCCCGGCATCCACGCCAAGCTGAAGCAGACGGCCTGCGCCCTGGTCCTGGACCGGCGGCTGGACAAGGAGCTGCAGCTCACCCTGTTCCTCAACACGGCGAGCCTCGGCCCCGGCCCCGACGGCTGGGTGTGGGGCTTCCCGGCGGCGGCCCTGGCGTATCGCGGCAGGCCGCTGGAGGAGCTGGACCGGGGCGAGTTCCTCACGCTGGTGGCCATGCTCATCGGTCCGGCGACCTACCATCCGGTGCGTGGGCCGGAGCACCTGGCGCGGAGGGTAGCGCGCATCGAGGCGCTGCTGGCCGGCCGGTGCCGGCCCGCCGGCCACGGCGACGTCTACTACGAGGCCTGCGCCGGGGCGGCCGGCGGCTGACTCCCCCTTTCGGGTAGGATGGGGGCACCGACACGAGAGGAGGTCGCCATGGGCCGTCCGGTGGTGCACTGGGAGCTCTGGTCCGAGGACCCGGCGCGGGTCTCGGAGTTCTACAAGAAGGTCTTCGACTGGGAGGTCCGGCACCTGCAGGAGATGGACTACCGCCTGGTGGAGACCGGTGGCAAGGGTGGGATCAACGGCGGCATCATGAAGCCCAAGTCGGGGCCGTGGCCCGACAAGCTGGCCCTCTATGTGGACGTGGACGATCTGGACAGGTACGCCGCCCGCATCAAGGAGGCCGGCGGCAAGATGATCGTGGAGAAGGTCGAGGTGCCCGGTGTGGGGCACCTGTCGCTGTTCGAGGACCCCGACGGGCGGGTGCTGGGGATGTGGAAGCAGGGATAGCCCGGACGGAGGCCCCCTCCCCGCGGCCGGACCATGACCCCCTGCTCCCTGCAGGTCCGCGAGCACGGCCGCCCGGAGGCGCGGCCGGTGATCCTGGTGCACGGCGGGCCGGGGACCCCGGGGACCATGGCGCCCCTGGC
>JBFGDW010000213.1:0-6166 GCA_041580435.1 Candidatus Polarisedimenticolia bacterium
AGCGACGCGGCACGGGCGTTCGCCACCGCCGCCTTCCAGGCCGGCCCGGGAGCCATCCTCAACGTGGGCAGCGGCGCCCCCGTCCGGATCCGGGATCTGGCGGACCGGATCATCGCGGCCATGGGGCTCACCGGGGTCGAGAAGCGGTTCACCGGCTCCTCCTGGGCCGGCGACATCGATGCCTGGTATGCCGACATCGGGCGCATGCGGGCGCTGGGCTGGAGTCCGAGGATTTCGCTGGATGAGGGGTTGCGCCGCACCGTGGCCTGGCTGCAGGCTCACCCCAAGGAGGCCCGGTGAGCGGCCCGGGGCACCGGGAAGGGCTGACGGTCCTGGTGGCCGGGCCGGTGCCACCCCCCTTCGGCGGCATCGCCCGCTACGTGCAGGACCTGCTGGCCTCGGACCTCTCCCGCAAGCACCGTCTGGTCCACTTCAACACGTCATTCACGGCGCGGGTGCGCAGCCACAGCGTCAACCCGGGCCACCGCCGCTACCAGCCCGGCGGCCCGGGCCGGCTGGGCCGCTACGCCTACGTCTTTTCCGGCGGGGTGGGGTCGGGGCTGCGGACCCTGGCGGCCGGGATCGGGTCGGTGCCGCGGTTTGCCTGGCTGGCCCTGCGGCGGCGGCCAGACGTGGTGCACGTCTTCGCCAACATGCACTGGGGGTTCTGGCGTGCCGGGGCCATGGTGCTGGCGGCACGGCTGCTAAGGCGCCGGGTCATCTTCCACCCCCTGGGAGCCATCGACCAGTTCTACCCCTCCTCCGGGCCACTGGCCCGGCGGCTCATCACCTTCCTCCTGGACCGGGCCGAGCTCATCCTGGTGCAGAGCCCCGGGCTGGCGCGGATCGTCTCGGGCTACACGCGCCGGCCGGTGCGGGGGATCTTCAACGGCATCGATCTCACGCCCTTCGCCGGCAACGGCTCAGGTGCCGGGACGGCGCCTGGCCCGGTCTTCCTGGCGGTGGGGGACCTGGGCCACAACAAGGGGACCTGGGACATCCTGGAGGCGGCCGGACGCATCGCCCCCCGGCACCCGTCGGCCCGCTGGGTCTTCGTGGGCCGGGGAGATCTGAACGACCTCAAGTCGCGGGCCCGGGCGGCCGGGGTCGAGGACCGGGTGCAGCTGCTGGGCGCGGTGAGCGAGGAGGAAAAGCTGGCGGCCTACGCCGGCGCCCAGGTCTTCCTGCTGCCGTCCTACGGCGAGGGGCAGCCCCTCTCCATCCTGGAGGCCATGGCCGCCGGGCTGCCGGTGATCTCCACGCCGGTGGGCTCCATCGCCGAGGTGATCGAGCCGGAGAGGAACGGCCTGCTGGTGCGCCCAGGGGACGTGGCCGCCCTGGCCGCCGCCATGGATCGCCTGGCCGCCGACCCGGCGACTCGCACTCGCATGGCGCGCAGCAACCGCGAGGAGGCCCGCCGCCGGTTCGATGCCCGCCGGCTGTGGGAGGAGCTGGACGCCGCCTGGCAGGAGGCCGCTGGCCGGGGCGCCTCGTGAGCGGATCCCTCACGGAGGTCGTCTACCGCATGGCGCCGCCGGCGGTGCAGAGCCTGCTCCTGTCCAGCGTGGGGGCGCGGCTGCGCCGCCGGCGCTTCGGCCCCCGCTACGAGGCCTGGATGGATCTCTGCCGGAGGGCGGAGAGGTGGAGCCCGGCCGAGCGCCGGGCCTACGCCGACGAGCAGGTGCGGCGCGTGGTCCGGCGGGCGTACGAGCACGTCCCCTACTACCGGCAGATCATGGACGAGCGGCGCCTCGGCCCCGGCGACGTGCGGGGCCTGGCGGACCTGCCCAGGCTGCCCCTGCTGGAGAAGGACGACATCCGCCGCCACGGGGAGGCCCTGGTGGCGGACGACGTCCGCCGCAGGGACCTGGTCCTGGGCCACACCAGCGGCACCACCGGCTCCCCCCTGGAGTTCTGGTGGGACCGGGAGGTGGAGGTGGCCACCAACGCCATGATCTGGCGGCACCGGGGGTTCGCGGGGTTCACCTTCGGCGAGCCCTACGCCACCCTGCTGGGACGCATGGTGGTGCCCCTGTCCCAGCGGCGCCCCCCCTTCTGGCGGCTGAACCGGCCGTGGAACCAGCTCTTCCTGTCCTCGTTTCACCTCCACGAGCGCAACCTGGACGGGTACCTGGAGGCCATGGAGCGCCACGGGGCCCGCGCCCTGGAGGCGTATCCCTCCAATGCCTACGTGCTGGCGCGGCACCTGCAGGCTCGGGGGCGCACCCTGCCCCTGGCCGCCGTCTTCACCTCGTCGGAGACCCTCCTGGACGTCCAGCGCGAGCTGCTGGAGGAGCGCTTCCAGTGCCGCGTGTTCGATTACTACGGCCAGGCGGAGCGGGTCATGTACTCGGGGGAATGCGAGGCTCATGCCGGCCAACACCACTTCCCCGAATACGGTGCCATGGAGGTCGTGGACGACCAGGGGCATCCCGTCCCGGAAGGGGGAACCGGGCGCCTGGTCCTCACCGGCTTCGCCAACGATGCCATGCCCCTCATCCGCTATGCCATCGGCGACGTCGCCGGCTTCGCCGACGGGAGCTGCCCCTGCGGCCGCACGCTTCCCCTCATCTCCCGGATCGCCACCAAGGCGGAGGACATCGTGGTGACCCCCGACGGCCGGTTCCTGTCCCCCTCGGTGCTGACCCACCCGTTCAAGCCCATGAACAACATCGAGGCCTCCCAGATCGTCCAGGAGCGGATCGATGCCCTGCGCATCCGCGTGGTGCGTCGGCCTGGCTACAGTGACGCCGATACCCGGCTGCTCCTGGGCGCCTTCAAGGAGCGGGTGGGCGAGGAGATGGAGATCCAGGTGGAGTTCGTGGACGCCATTCCCCTGGGGCCGCGGGGGAAGTTTCGCTGGGTCGTGTCGCGGGTGCCCCTGCGGTTCGCCGGACGGACCGTGGGGAACCTGTTCCAGGGGTAGGCCGGTGGAGGCGATCTTCTGGACCTGCCTGGGGCTGGTGATCTACGCCTACGCCGGCTACCCGGCGCTGCTGTGGGCGGTGAGCCGCCTGCGCCCGCGGACATCCGCCCCGGAGCGGGAGCCGGCGGTGCTTCCCCGGGTGAGCCTGCTGCTGCCGGCCCACAACGAGGAGCGGGTCATGGCCGAGCGCCTGGAGAACCTGCTGGCCCTGGACTATCCACCGGACCGCCGTGAGATTCTCGTGGGGCTGGACGGCTCCACCGATGCCACCCCTGCCATCGTGGCGAGCTACCTGGCCCGGGGCGTGCGGCTGGCGGCGGCGGGACCCCGGCGCGGCAAGACCGCCCTTCTCAACGAGATGATCGGCCAAGCCCGCGGGGAGATCCTGGCTTACACCGATGCCAACTGCGCCTGGGACCGGGATGCCCTGCGCTGGCTGGTGGCCCCCTTCGCCGACCCTGGGATCGGCTGCGTCATCGGTGAGCTGAGCTACACCAACGTGGACGACCCCACGGTGGCCGGGGGCGAGGGGCTGTACTGGCGCCTTGAGAACGCCATCAAGGAGATGGAGAGCCGCCTGGGGGGAACCCTGGTGGCCAACGGCTCCATCTACGCCATGCGCCGGGATCTGTTCCAGCCTTTACCAGCGGAGATCTCCGACGACTCGGTCAATCCGCTGCGCGTGCTCGCGGCCGGCTTCCGGGTTGTGTTCCAGCGCCGGGCGGTGGCGCGGGAGAAGGCGGCCTCGCGCCTGGGGGAGGAGTTCCGGCGCAAGGCGCGCATGGTCACGCGCCAGCTGGGGTCCCACGCTCATGTGCGGGCGTTCCTCTGGCCGCCGCGCCCGGCCCTGGCGTTCCGCCTCCTGAGCCACAAGCTGCTGCGGTGGCTGGTGCCCCTCTTCCTGGCCGTGGCCCTGGCGGCGAACCTCCTGCTGCTGGACCATCCCCTGTACTGGCTCACCCTGGCGGTGGCGCTGACCGGGTGCGCCGCCGGCGCCGCCGGCGCCCTCTCCCTGGCCCGGGGCCGGCCGCTGGGACGGATCCCGCGGCTGCTGGTCTACTTCTTCATGGTCAATGCCGCCGCCGCCAAGGGGCTGTTCGACTTCGTCACCGGCCGCCGGCGGGCAGTGTGGAGGGTGAGTGCGTCGACTCGCTGAAGCCCCTCGCCTTGCCCCGAGGCCGCGGTGAGCGTGCTGGCGGCAGTCCTGTTCTGGGCCACGGCCGGCGCGGTGACGGCCACGTACTTCCTCTACCCCGCGGCCCTGTGGGTGGCGGTCCGTCTGCGGCGCGCCCGCGCCCGTGAGTGGCAGCCCGCCGCCGACCCGCCGCGAGTGACGGTGGTGGTGGTGGCCTACAACGAGGCGGCGGTCATCGCCGGGCGGCTGCGCAACCTGGCGGCCCTGGACTACCCCCGGGACCGGCTGGACATCGTTGTGCTGTCCGACGGCTCCACCGACGGCACCGAGGAGGTGGCGCGAGCGGCAGCCCCCGGCCACGCCCGGGTGGTCCACTCGCCGGCACGGTCCGGGAAGAGCGGCACCCTGAGCCGGGCCCAGGATCTGCTTGAGGGGGAGATCGTCGCCTTCACCGACGCCAACTCGGAGTTCGAGGCCGACGCCCTGCGTCACCTGGTGGCCCCCTTTGCCGATCCAACGGTGGGGTGCGTGGTGGGGTGCCTGCGCTACACCAACACCACACGCCCGCAGGTGGCCCGGGGCGAGGGGCTCTACTGGCGCTACGAGAACGGCCTCAAGGCGCTGGAAAGCGCCCTGGGCTCCACCATCGTGGCCAACGGCTCCATCTACGCCGTGCGGCGCCGCCACCTGCGCCTGGACGTGACCCACGTGGACTTCGACTCCCTGCTCCCCCTGAAGGTCCTGCAGGCGGGGGACCGGGTGGTGTTCGCCCCCGATGCCCGTGCCAGCGAGGAGGCGGCCGAGAGCCTGGGAGAGGAGTTCCGCCGCAAGGTGCGCATCATCAACCAGCAGATCTGGGGGCTGCGGGAGGTGGGCGGACTGCTGTCCAGGCGGACCCTGCGCGTCTTCGCCGCGGTCTTCTTCCACAAGATCCTGCGCTGGAGCGTCCCCTTCGCCCTGGCCGTGAACCTCGTGGCGGCGTGGTCCCTGCCGGAGGGGGCGCTGCGGACGGCGGCCCTGGGCGCCCATGGTCTCGTGGCGGCGGCCGGCGCCGCCGGCTGGCTCCTGCCGGCGGTGGGCCTGCCTGCCGGCCCGCTGCGCAGCGTGACCTACTTCTGGGCGGTGAACCTGGCGTCGGCGGTGGCCGCGGCCGCCTCCCTGGCCGGCCGCCGGTTCGTGGCGTGGGAGACCGCACGGAGCGCCCGGTGAGCGGGGCCGCGGCGGCGGCCGGCGGCTTCGGCGAGGAGCGCTTCGTCCTGGCGGCCCTGCGCGGCCAGGAGCCCCGTCTCCAGCCGGGGCTGTCGGTGGAGCGGATCCTGGCGCTGTGCGACTGGCACGGCGTGGCGCCTCTCCTGGCCCGGGCGCTGCCGCCGCTCCGTGGCGAGAGGGAGGAGCGCCTGGCGGGAGGGCTGGCGGCCCGGCGGCGCCGCACCGCCGTGGACAACCTGCGCCTCCTCAGCCGTCTCCCGGCCCTGGCCGGGGAGATCGAGGCGGCCGGCGCCCCCTTCGCCCTCCTGAAGGGGGCCGGTCTCATCCCGCTGGTCTACGCCGGGGCCGAGGAACGGCCCCTCACCGACGTGGATCTCCTGGTGCGCCGGGAGGACTGGCCGCGGGTTCGGGAGCGCCTGGTCCGCTCGGGACGCTACCTGCTGCCCAGTCCGGAGCGGGAGCGCCTCTACACCCGTTACCACCAGAAGGTGGAGATCGCAGCGGCGGAGGATCTTGCCTGCCAGTTCGAGCTGCACTGGAACATCGAGATCGAGGGGCGCACCGCGACCGACGCCGGCCGCCTGCTGGAGCGGGCGGTGCCCGTCATCCTGGACGGACGGACCTACCGCCGTCTCGGCGACGCCGACCAGGCCCTCCACCTGGCCGTGCACGCCGCCCATCACGCCACCGGCCCGCGCCTGATCTGGATCCACGACCTCCACCGCCTGGCCCGCGCCGGGCACCTGCCCTGGAAGGAGCTGGACACCCGGGCGCGGAAGGACCAGGTGCGGATGGCCGCGTGGTACGCCCTGGCCTACCTGGAGAAGGTGCACCCCGGCACGGTCCCACCAGAGCTGCTGGCGCCGCCGGCGGGGCCGCTGCGGCGCTGGCTGCTC
>JBFGDW010000214.1:0-6155 GCA_041580435.1 Candidatus Polarisedimenticolia bacterium
CCAGGGGCAGCTCGCTGGACCAGTTGATGGTGTTGGTCTGGCGCCGCATGTAGAACTTCCAGGAGTCCGAGCCGGCCTCACGGCCACCGCCGGTCTCCTTCTCGCCGCCGAAGGCGCCGCCGATCTCCGCGCCCGAGGTGCCGATGTTGACGTTGGCGATGCCGCAGTCGCTGCCGGCGTGGGAGAGGAAGCGCTCGGCGGCCTGCAGGTTGCGGGTGAAGATGGCCGACGACAGCCCCTGGCGGACGCCGTTGTGCAGCCGGATGGCCTCCTCCAGGTCGTCGATCTGGAACACATAGAGGATGGGGGCGAAGGTCTCCTCCCCCACGATCTCCATGCGCGGGTTGGCCTTGACCAGGGTCGGCTGCACGAAGAAGCCGGGGCGATCCACCACCTTGCCGCCGGTGAGGATCTCGCCCCCCTGCTTCCTGATGGTCTCGATGGCTGCCAGGAACTCGTCCACGGCCCCCTTGTCGATGAGCGGACCCATGACGGTGCCGGCCTCCAGCGGGTCGCCGATCTTCACCGACTGGTACGCCTTCACCAGGCGGGCCGTGAGGTCCTTGGCGATCCCCTTCTGCAGGAAGAGGCGGCGGGTGGAGGTGCAGCGCTGGCCGGCGGTCCCCACGGCGCCGAAGAGGATGCCGCGGGTGGCCAGGTCCAGGTCGGCGTCGTCCAGGACGATGATGCCGTTGTTGCCGCCCAGCTCCAGCAGCGAGCGGCCGAAGCGCTGCGCCACGGCGGTCCCCACCTGGGCCCCCATGCGGCACGAGCCGGTGGCCGAGATGAGCGGCACGCGGCGGTCATTCACCAGCTTGTTGCCCACGTCCTTGGACGAGCCGATGGCCAGGGCCATGACGCCGGGGTGGCCCGCCTCGGCCAGCACCCGATCGCAGATCCTCTGCACCGCGATGGCGGTGAGGGGGACCTTGGAGGACGGCTTCCAGATCATGGTGTCGCCGCAGACGGCGGCGATCATGGAGTTCCAGGCCCAGACGGCGCCGGGGAAGTTGAAGGCGGTGATGATGCCCACGATCCCCAGCGGGTGCCACTGCTCGTACATCCTGTGCAGCGGGCGCTCGGAGTGCATGGTGTTGCCGTAGAGCTGCCGGGAGAGGCCCACGGCGAAGTCGGCGATGTCGATCATCTCCTGCACCTCGCCCTCACCCTCGGTGCGTATCTTCCCCATCTCGTGGGAGATGAGGGCGCCCAGGGGCTTCTTGTACCGGCGCAGCTCCTCCCCCAGCCGGCGCACCACCTCCCCCCGCTTGGGGGCCGGCAGCATGCGCCAGGTCTGGAAGGCGTTGTCGCAGGCGGCCACCACCTGCTCGTAGTCCTCGCCGCCGGCGGTGCGCACCCGGGCGATGACCTTGCCCGTGCTCGGCTCGACGCTCTCGATCTCCTTGCCCGACGGTGCCTCCAGGAAGACGCCGGTGGACACACCGGAGTTCACCTCCTGGATGCCGAGCTCCCGAAGAAAGTCCTTCATGGCTGACCTCCTGTGGGCGTCAGTCTATCCCACGGCGGCCGCGCCGGGCGGAGGGTCAGGGTGAGCCAGTCCCCCGCAGGGCCGCCCCGGCCTGTCGCGCCAGGCGATGCCCGGCGCCGAAGCGGGCCGTGAGCACGTGGCGGGCGGCGGCGGCCATCTCCCGGGCCTCGGCCGTGCGGCCGGACGCGGCCAGGCAGGCGGCCAGGTGGCTCCTGACCTCGGCCTCCTGCCAGCTTCCGGCGCCGTGGCGTTCGGTTGCCGCCGCGGCTGCCGCCTGCAGGAGCGGCTCCGCCTCTCCATGGCGGCCCAGGGCCGCCAGGGTGCGGCCAAGCTCCAGGCGGGCCAGGGCCACCTCGGGATGGTCCGCGGGGTGGGCCGCCTCCAGGGCGGCCAGCGCCTGCGTCTGCAGCGCCGCGGCCTCGTCCAGGCGACCGGCCGCGCGCAGCGACCCGCCCAGGCCGGCGCGGCTCAGGGCCGTGGCGGGGTGATCGGGACCCAGCAGCTTCTCGCGCAGCGCCAGCGACGCCCGGTGCAGCCGCTCCGCCTCCCCCGTGTCGCCGCGCGCCTGCGCGAGGAGGGCCATCTCGTAGAGGGTCAGGGCGACGTCCGGGTGCTCCTCGCCATGGAGGCCGCGGCGGATGGCCAGGGCCTCCCCCAGGAACGCGCCGGCCTCCTCCAGGCGATCCAGGCCGCGCAGGACCGTGGCCAGGTGGGACAGGGCGATGGCGGTGTAAGGATGCGTCTCGCCCAGCTGCCGCCGCCAGAGTGCGGCCAGGTCCCGGTAGATGGCCTCGGCCTCCTCCAGCTGTCCCCGGGCCCTCAGGGCGGTGGCCAGGTTGTTGCGGGTGACCACGGCGTTGGGATGCTCGGCGCCGGCGGCCCGCTCCCAGTGGGCCAGCACCTCCCGGAACAGCGTCTCGGCCTCGCCGTGGGCGCCGGTCTGCATGAGCGCCGTGGCCAGGTTGTTGCGGCCCATGACGGTGCTGGGATGATCCTCGCCGTGCAGCTTGCGGCTGATCTCCAGGGCCTCCCGGTTCAGCTCCACCGACTCGCCCGGGCGGCCCTGCTTGAGGAGCAAGGCGGCCAGGTTGTTGAGGGTGAGCAGGCTCTGGGGGTGGTCGGCGCCGAGCTGGCGACGCTGCCCCTCCAGAAGGCGGCGGTAGATGGCCTCGGCCTCGGCGTAGCTCCCCGTCTCACGCAGCATCACCGCCAGGTTGTTGAGGGAATCCCCCAGGCGGACGTCGTCATCGCCGAAGGCGGCGCTCCGGATGTCAAGGGACTGGCGGGTCAGCTCCAGCGCCGGCTCCATCTTCCCCAGGCCACGCAGCGTCATGGCCAGCCAGTCCAGGTCCTCGGCCAGCTCGGGATCGCTCTCGCCCAGCGTGGCGCGGTGCATGTCCAGGGCCTCCTGGAGCACCGGCTCGGCCCCGGCGTAGTCCCCCTTGCGGTACAGCAGCAGGCCGCGCTGGCGCAGGCTGTCGGCCACGTCCCGGTGCGCTCCCGGGTGCAGCCCGCGGCGGATCTCCAGGGCCCGCTCCGCCAGGGGGAGGGCCTGGTCGTAGAGCCCCAGCTTCTCGTGCAGGCCTGCCATGAGAGCCATCATCTCGGCCTGCAGCGCCGGCTGATCACCCAGCTCGGCCTCGATGCGTGCCGCTCCCCGGTCCAGCAGCTCGCGGGCGGTCACCTGCTCGCCGCGGCTGGCGGAGGGATCGGTGACCTGGAAGATCTCCACCAGGAAGTCCTTGACCTCCCGGGCGCGGGCCGCCTCGCCGGCGGCGCGGCGCGCCTGCCAGGCGGTCCCCGCCAGCCCCGCCACCAGCGCCACGAGGATCAGCCCGGCCGCCGCCACGCTCCACCGGTGCCGGACCAGGAACTTGCGCGCGCGGTAGCCGGCGGTGTCCTTGCGTGCCCTCACCGGCAGCCCATCCAGGTGGCGGGCGATGTCCTGGGCCAGTGCCTCGGCGGTGGGGTAGCGGCGCTCCGGCTCCTTGCGCAGCGCCGTGAGCACGATCACGTCCAGGTCGCCGCGCAGCCGGCGGGCGAGGCGCTCCGGGGAGAGACCGCGGCGGACCTCCCGGCCGGCGTCGAGAACCGCGCGGGATGGTTGTGCCGGCTGCGTTTCCAGGATGGCCTGCTGCCATCCGGCGCCGGCGGCGCCCAGGGCGTAGGGCCGGCGGCCCGTGAGCAGCTCGTACAGCAGGACGCCCAGGGCGTAGACGTCGGTGGCGGTGGTGATGGACTCGCCGCGCACCTGCTCGGGGGCGGCGTACTCGGGGGTGAGGGCGCGCAGGTCCTGGCGGGTCGGGGCGGTGTCGCCAGGCTCGTCGGCCAGCCGCTTGGCGATGCCGAAGTCCAGCAGCTTCACCTCGCCGGCGGCCGTCACCAGGATGTTGGACGGCTTCAGGTCCCGGTGCACCACCAGGGTCCGGTGCGCCGCCTGCACCGCCTCGCACACCTCCGAGAACAGTCGCAGCCGCTCCTCCACGCCGGCCTGGCGCGCGTCGCACCAGGCCGTGATGGGCTCGCCCTGCACGTGCTCCATGGCGAACCAGGGGCGGCCGCCGGCGGTGACGCCGCCGTCCTGCAGCCGGGCGATGCGCGGGTGCTGCAGCCGGGCCAGGATCTGGCGCTCGCGCAGGAAGCGGGCCTGGATCTCGTCGGTGTCCAGGCCGCGCTTGAGCAGCTTGAGGGCCACCCGCTGCTGGAACTGGCCGTCGGCCCGCTCGGCCAGGTAGACCACCCCCATCCCCCCACGCCCCAGCTCCGACACCACCTGGAACGGGCCGATGCGGTCCCCCGGCGCCACGGCCGCGGCCGCGCCGGCGGTGCCGCCCCGGGAACCGTCCGGCCCGGTGGGGTCCTTCTCCCCCGAAGCCAGCGCCTCCACCAGCGACGGGAAGGCCTCGGCGGCGGGGCGGTCCAGCAGACCTTCGTCGCCGTCGGCCGCCGCCAGGAGGGCGGCCACCTCGTCTTGCAGCGCCGCATCACCGCCGCAGGAGGCCTCCAGGGCGGCCGGCCGCTCCGGGGGCGGCAGGTCCAGGAGGCGATCGAGGATCGCCGAGATGCGCCGCCAGCGCTCCGGGGAGGGCTCCTTCACGGGCGCCTTCCCGCGGCGCCGTCCCCCTGGGCCAGCTGGGTGTAGAGGAAGGCCCGGGCCTTCTGCCAGTCCCGCTTCACCGTGCGCGCCGACACGTCCAGCGTGGCGGCGGTCTCCTCCACCGAGAGGCCGGCGAAGAAGCGCAGCTCCACCAGCCGCCCGAGGCGCTCGTCCACCTCCTCCAGGCGGGTCAGGGCCTCGTTGACCTGGAGGATCGAGTCGGTGCCTGCCGCCGCGCCGGCGATCCCCTCGTCCAGGGGCAGGGGGATGCGGCCGGCATTGCGCTTGAGGGCGCGCCGGCGCCGGGCGTCGTCCACCAGGATGTGGCGCATGGCCCGGGCCGCCACGGCCAGGAAGTGGTTGCGATCCTGGAAGTCGGCCCGGGACTGATCCACCAGCTTGACGTACGCCTCGTGGATGAGCGCCGTGGTGTTGAGGGTCTCTCCGGGGCGGATGCGGGCCAGCTGCTGGCGCGCCACCCGGCGGAGCTGCTGGTAGACGAGGGGGAAGAGGCGATCCAGGGCGTCCCGGTCGCCCTGGCGCCAGGCGCGCAGGAAGCGGGTGGCCTCTCCCTCACCTCCCTGGTCCAAGGCCTGCTCCCCCCTTGCCGCGCCGGCGGGCCGCGGGAGAGAATTCTACCCGATCCCGGCGCGCGCGGCACCGGCGGTGGCGCCTCGCCGGGGTGTATCCTCAAGGTGCGCTGGCCCCGCGGCCGGCCGTCTCCCCGCAGGAAGGAACGCCCATGAAGTCCAAGACCGAGTACCTGACCTTCAAGGTCCCCGAGCGCATGGGGTTCGTGAACATCACCCCCAAGGTGGAGAGCATCGTCCGGGACTCCGGCGTGACCGAGGGCCTGTGCCTGGTCAACGCCATGCACATCACCGCCAGCGTCTTCATCAACGACGACGAGCCCGGGCTCCACGAGGACTACAAGCGGTGGCTGGAGAAGCTGGCGCCCTTCGACCCCAGCCCCGAGGCCTACCACCACAACCGCACCGGGGAGGACAACGGCGACGCCCACCACAAGCGCCAGGTCATGGGGCGGGAGGTGGTGGTGGCCGTGACGGGCGGCAAGCTCGATTTCGGCCCCTGGGAGCGGATCTTCTACGGCGAGTTCGACGGCCGGCGCAGCAAGCGGGTGCTGGTGAAGGTGATCGGAGACTGACATGGGAAAGACACGGATCGAGGAGGACTCCATGGGCAAGATGGAGGTCCCGGCGGGCGCCTACTACGGCGCCCAGACCCAGCGGGCGGTGCTCAACTTCCCGGTGAGCGATCTGCGCCTGCCGCGGCCGTTCATCCGGGCCATGGGCCTCATCAAGCTGGCGGCGGCCCGCACCAACGTGGCCCTCGGCCGGCTGGACGCCAAGCTGGCGGCGGCCGTGGAGCAGGCGGCCCGGGAGGTCATGGACGGCAAGCTGGATGATCATTTCGTGGTGGATGTCTTCCAGACCGGCTCGGGCACCTCCACCAACATGAACACCAACGAGGTCATCTCCAACCGTGCCATAGAGATCCTGGGCGGGACCATCGGCAGCCGCACGCCGGTGCACCCCAACGATCATGTCA
>JBFGDW010000215.1:0-6095 GCA_041580435.1 Candidatus Polarisedimenticolia bacterium
GCAGACCCAGATCGTGGAGGAGCTGTCGGAGATGTGCAGCGACGGGCGGCTCTCCGCCCGGTTCATCAAGGTAGAGTCCGAGCACTCGGCCATGGCCGCGTGCATCGGCGCCGCCGCCGCCGGCGCCCGCGCCTTCACCGCCACGTCTTCCCAGGGCCTCGCCCTCATGCACGAGCTGCTCCACTGGGCCTCCCTGGGCCGGCTGCCGGTGGTGCTGGCCGACGTGAACCGCGCCCTGGCCCCGGGCTGGACCATCTGGACCGATCAGAATGACACGCTCTCCCAGCGGGACACGGGATGGATCCAGCTGTATTGCGAGACCAACCAGGAGGTCCTGGACACCACCATCCTGGCCTTCGGCCTGGCCGAGGAGGTCGATCTGCCGGTGATGCTGGTCCTGGACGCCTTCTTCCTCTCCCACACGTCAGAGCCGGTGGATGTACCCGAGCCAGAGCAGGTGGACCGCTTCTTGCCCCGCCGGGAGGCGCGCTACAAACTGGACGTGAACGACCCGCGTGCCTTCGGCGCCCTCACCCGCCCGGATGTCTACATGGAGATGCGCCTGCAGCAGCAGGGAGCCATGTCGCGGGCCGATGGAGTGCTGGGGCGCCTGGAGACCCGCTGGCGCGAACTCTCCGGCCGGTCCTACGGCGCGGTGGAGGCGTACCGGGCGGAGGGCGCCGATCTGCTGCTGCTGACCTCGGGGACCATCACCTCCACGGCGCGACACGTGGTGGATCAGCGGCGCAATCGGGGCGAGGCGGTCGGCCGGGTCAAGGTCAAGATGTTCCGCCCCTTTCCCGCCGCCCGGCTGCGCCGGATCCTGTCGCGGGCGGCCAAGGTGGCCGTCCTGGACCGGAACATCTCCCCGGGCCACGGCGGCATCTTCGCCGAGGAGCTGCGCTCGGCTCTCTACGACCTGCCCCATGGGGAGCGTCCGGCGGTGTTCGGCTACGTCCTCGGGCTCGGCGGCCGAGACGTGACCCCGGAGGTGATCGGCGACGTGGTGGACCGGACGCGGCGCGCGTCTAAGCCGGAACGGATGGATCTCTGGGAGGGGGTGTGCGCATGAGCCAGACGATGATCCGCGACGCGATCCCGGCCGCCGACCTGATGACCTCCGGGCATCTGGCCTGTCCCGGGTGCGGGGCTGCCGTGGCCATGCGCCTGGTGCTGAAGGCCCTGGGCCCGCGGACCATTGTCACCCTGCCGGCCTGCTGCTGGTCCATCATCGCCGGGCCCTATCCCCAGTCGTCGCTGCGCGTGCCCCTGTTCCACACGGCCTTCGAGACCGGGGGGGCCGTGGCCTCGGGGATCAAGGCGGCGCTGGAGATGCGCGGCGACACCGAGACCACCGTCATGGCATGGGCCGGTGATGGAGGCACCTTCGACATCGGGCTGCAGGCCTTGTCGGGAGCCGCCGAGCGCGATGAGGACATCATCTACACCTGCTACGACAACGAGGCCTACATGAACACCGGGATCCAGCGCTCCTCCTCGACGCCCTGGGGCGCCTGGACCACCACCACGCCGGGGAACCATCCCAAGACGCATCCCAAGAAGGACATCATGGCCATCCTGGCGGCCCACAGGGTGCCCTACGCCGCAACCGCCTCCGTGGCCTATCCCGTGGACCTGATGGAAAAGGTGAAGAAGGCCAGGGGAATCCGGGGCACGCGCTTCCTTCACATCCTGTCGCCCTGTCCGCCTGGCTGGAAGTGCGCTGACGAGGATTCCATCCGGCTGGCGCGCCTGGCGGTGCAAGCACGCATCTTCCCCCTGGTGGAGGTGGAGCACGGTGAGACCTGGCGCCTGAGCATGGAGCACGCCGGCTCTCCGGTGGAGCCCTACCTGCGCATGCAGGGCCGCTTCCGCCACCTCGCCGACGAGCAGATCAGTCAGATCCAGGCCGACGTGGACGCCCGCTGGCGCGCCCTCGAGCGCCGGGTGGCCGCGTCGGCAGGCTGAGGGCGGGCCTAGCGGTCCTCGATGAGGCCCTGGGCCTCGGCCCACTCGAAGGCCCGCAGCGTCGTGGTCCGGACATTCCCCGAGGAGGCCAGGGCCAGCAGGATGGAGGCGGCGATCTCGTCGCTGGGGGCCTCCAGGATCAGGACCCCGTCGTGGGAGCCGATGGTCCAGTACTGGGCCACCACCCGCGCTCCGGCCTTCTCCGCCATGGCGGTGAAGGCGTTGGCCCGGTAGGGCGAGTCCTTGACGTTGCGGATCCCCTGATCGGTGAAATCCAGGAGCGCGATGAAGGTCACCATGGTCGCTTCCTTTCCGGTGGCGGGGCCAGCCCGTGGCGCCTCCCATCCTAGCGCCCAACGGGGGCGCCGTGGTCCCGGCCGGGGGAGGGCCTCAGAACCGCTCGATCCAGTCGCGGACGGCACCGGCGTGGGCCGTCAGCTCCGCGGCGCGGACGGCGGGGAGGTCACCGGCCTGCCCGAGGCCCCGGGTCCCCTTCGAGACGGGCCCCGCGCGGCGCGAGGTTTGACAGATGGCCCCGATGATCGTGAAATGACGGGAACCACGGAGATGCGATGGCACTCAGCCGACATCCTGCTCCGAGAACCCGCCGCCGGTCGATCCACCGGGGCCGGCGGTGGTGAGCGACAAAGACCGGAAGCAGGATCCCGGGGACAATCCACTGGAAGACGCCCCCACCGAGACCCGTGAGGGGCCCGCTGGACCGCGCCTGCCTGGCAAGATCGGGCAGTTCCACGTCAAGGGCGTGCTGGCCTGGGGCGGCATGGGCGTCGTCTACCGGGCGGTGCAGGAGCAGCCCCGGCGGACGGTGGCCCTGAAGCTCATGCGCCATGGCATCGCCTCCCGCTCGGCCATGCGCCGCTTCCAGTACGAGTCCCAGGTTCTCGCGCGGCTCCGTCATCCCGGCATCGCCCAGGTCTTCGACGCCGGGACCCACGACGACGGCAGCGGCCCGGTGCCGTACTTCGCCATGGAGTACGTGCCCAGCGCCAAGTCCATCACCCGGTACGCCAGGGACAAGTCCCTGGGAACCCGGGAGCGGCTGCGGCTCTTCCTGGGAGTCTGCGACGCGGTGCACCACGGCCACACGAAAGGGATCATCCACCGGGATCTGAAGCCGGACAACATCCTGGTGGACACCCAGGGCGACGTGAAGATCATCGATTTCGGCGTGGCCCGGGGGACGGACTCGGACCTGGCGGTGACGACCCTCCAGACGGAGGTGGGGCAGCTCATCGGCACCCTGCAGTACATGAGTCCCGAGCAGTGCGAGGCCGATCCCGACGCCATCGATGCCCGCAGCGATGTCTACAGCCTGGGCGTCGTCCTGTACGAGATGCTGACGGGCCAGCTCCCCTACACGCTGGGGGGAGAGCCGGTCTTCCGCAGCACCAAGGTGATCCGGGAGCAGTCGCCCACCCGGCCCAGCGCCGTGGACCGCGCTCTGCGCGGGGACATCGAGACCATTCTCATGCAGGCCCTGGAGAAGGAGCCGGAGCGTCGGTACCAGTCGGCCGCCGATCTGGCCCAGGACATCCGGCTCTACCTGGAGGGGGAGCCCATCCGGGCACGCCCTCCCAGTGCCATCTACAGGGTGCAGCTCTTCGCGCGCCGGCATACGACGACCCTGGCCACGGCAGGGGCTCTGATCCTCATCGTGGCCGTGGCCGCCGCCCTGGTGATCCGCTCCCAGCAGCAGGCCCGGGAGGCCATGGAGCGTGCCGAGCAGGCCGAGCTGTCGGCCGCGTCAGAGAAAGAGGGATCGGGCAGGTCGGGCAGGGCGACGGACATGATCGGCAAGGTAGCGGATGACTTCACCCTGACCACGCTGTCGGGTGAGACGTTCGGCACGGCCGATCTCGCCAGCTACAAGGCCACCGTCCTGAACTTCGTCGCCGCCGACTGCCCCTACTGCTTCAAGCAGATCCCCCTGGTGGAGAGAATCCG
Organism: Candidatus Polarisedimenticolia bacterium; assembly: GCA_041580435.1. Classification (GTDB taxonomy): domain Bacteria; phylum Acidobacteriota; class Polarisedimenticolia; order SMYD01; family SMYD01; genus JBFGDW01. Next base: position 3,934 of record JBFGDW010000215.1, read on the forward strand.
CCAGGAGTACGAGCCCAGGGGGGTTCGCTTCATCAACGTCGTCCTGAAGCTCATAAAGGAGTTCACCGCCCAGGAGGCCGCCGACGTCTTCGCCCGCTTCGGGTCCCAGATCGAGGTGGCCCGGGACGAGGGCGCCCGGGTGGGGCGTGTGTTCAAGGTGAGCGGATACCCCACCCTGAGCATCGTGGACAGCGGCGGCGAGGTGAAGGACGTGGCCGTCGGCGCCCGCAACGACCTCATGCCCTACCTGCGGGGGCAGCTGGACGCCCTGGTGCTGGGCATCCCGACGCCGGAGGAGAAGCTGGCGGATGCCGAGAAGCTGCACCGCCAGACACTGGAAAGCAACCGCCAGACCCTGGGCGAGGGGCACCGGGACACCCTGCAGGCCATGGAGGACCTGGCGGCGACCCTCATGGAGAAGGGCGAGCAGGGCGAGGCGGAGAGGCTCTACCGGGAGATGTGGGACATCAGGCGGCGCTTCCTGGGCGAGAACGACCCGCAGACCCTGGAGTCCATGCACCGGCTGGCCGTCCTGCTCACGGGGATGGGCAGGCCGGCCGAGGCGGAGGCGCTGCACCGGCAGGAGCTCGAGGCCCGGCGGCGCCTCCTGGGCGAGAGCGATCCGGCGACGCGCCTGTCCATGGCGCATCTAGGCCGGGCGCTGCTGGCCCAGGGGAAGACCGAGGGCGCGGAGCCCTACGTGGCCGAGCTCATCGCGCTGCGCCGGCGCACCGCCCAGGCCACCGACGCCAGCCCCCAGACCCTGAACGCCTATGCGTGGCTCCTGCTGACCTGTGAGCCCGCGGATCTGCGCGACCCGGCCGCAGCTCTCGAGGCCGCCGAGACCGCGGCCGAGCTGTCCGGGCGGCATGATGCGGAGATTCTCGGCACCCTGGCCCTGGCGCAGAAGATGAACGGGGATCCGCAGGCCGCCATCGCGACCCAGAAGGAGGCGCTGGCCCTTTTCCCGCCGGCCGATTTCATGGACAAGGTCCCGTACGAGCAGCAGCTGGCGGCATTCTGCAGGGAGGCGGGGGAGCTGGACACCCTGGAGGACTACTACCGGGACAGCGTGGCGCGCACCCGCGCCGCCCTCCCCCCCGGCGCCCTGGCCATCGGCAAGTCCCTGGAGACCCTCGGACACTTCCTGCTGGAGCGGCGGCGGCACACGGAGGCCGAGTCCATCCTCAGGGAGGTTCTGGGCATCTACCACGGCGCTCTCCCGGAGGGGGCCTGGCTCCCGGCCGAGGTGGAGAGTGCCCTGGGCGAGGCGCTGGCGGGGCAGGGCCGCTTCGACGAGGCGGAGCGCCTGCTCACCGGCGCCCACGCCCGGCTGCAGGTCGACCGGCGCGTGCCCTCCGGGGTGCTGCAGGCGGCCCGGCAGCGCGTGGTGCGTCTCTATGAGGCCTGGGGCAGGCCTGGCGACGCGGCCCGGTACCGGGCCATGAAGCCGGCTGGCCCTTGACGGCCCGGGCAGGTCACCTGCGGGGTACGAAGCTCAGGGTGACGTGGGGGATGGTCCAGTAAGGGAAGTAGGCGTACTCGTACCCGGCGGCCAGGGGCCAGAGCTGCTCCGGGCGCCAGAGATAGAGGAGCAGGCCGGCCACCGCCAGGGCGTTGCCGGCCAGCATGAGGCCCGTGAACGCGCGCGGCCGGGTCATGGCCCTGCGCCAGAACGACGCCGGCCCGGGCGCCGCCTGATCCCCGGCGGCCCGCTCCCTCGCCGCGAGCTTCTCGCCGTAGAACAGGTACCACGACACATAGTGGAACAGGGCGAGGAAGAGGGTCGCCTGGCGCAGGTGGCCGGCGAAGGCCACGATGAGGAACAGCGCCAGGAAGTCCCGCGCCTCCAGCGGCAGGTGCAGCGCGGCGAAGCCGCGGCGCGGCGCCAGCGCCAGCAGCCCCAGCAGCAGGGCGACGCCGGCCCCGATGGCCAGGTCCAGGGAGACCGAGCCGGTGAGGTGCACGGCGGCATCGGCGAACAGGTCACCGGCCATGGGCTGGCGCTGGCTGACCGACACGCGCGCCAGCAGGAAGGCCGCCAGGGCCACCAGCATGAACACGCGCCCGGCCAGCCAGGCGCGGGAGAGCTCGTGGGGAAGCAGTCCGGCCTCGGCGCCGGCCCCACCCGCCCCGGACCCGGCGGCCGCCACGGCGCGGGC
>JBFGDW010000216.1:0-6092 GCA_041580435.1 Candidatus Polarisedimenticolia bacterium
ACCCCTCCAGGTAGCTCACCGAGGCGCCTTCCTCGGCGATGATCAGCGTCCGCTCGAACTGGCCGGTGGACATGGCGTTGATGCGGAAGTAGGTCGAGAGCTCCATCGGGCACTTCACGCCCTTGGGGACGAAGACGAAGGAGCCGTCGGTGAACACCGCCGAGTTGAGCGTCGCGAAGAAGTTGTCCGAGTAGGGCACGACGGTGCCCATGTACTTGCGCACGAGGTCGGGGTGGTCGTGCACCGCCTCGGAGAAGGAGCAGAAGATGATCCCCATCTCCGAGAGCTTCTCCTTGAAGGTGGTGGCCACCGACACCGAGTCGAACACCGCATCCACCGCCACGCCCGCCAGCATCTTCTGCTCTTCCAGGGGGATGCCCAGCTTGGCGTAGGTTTCCAGCAGCTTGGGGTCGACCTCGTCCAGGCTCTTGGGGCCGTCCTTCTTGCGGGGGGCCGAGTAATAGATGATGGACTGGTAGTCGATGGGCGGGTAGGTGACCTGCGCCCAGGTGGGCTCCTTCATGGTGAGCCAGTGGCGGTACGCTTTGAGGCGCCACTCCAGCATGAACTCCGGCTCCTCCTTCTTGGCGGAGATGAACCGAACGATCTCCTCGCTCAGGCCGGGCGGCGCCGTGTCGGCCTCGATATCGGTGACGAAGCCGTAGCGGTACTTCTGGCCGGTGATCTCCCTGAGCTCCTGGTTGCGGGGCTCCACGGCGGTCCTGTCCTTGGCTGGGCTCATCTCGTCCTTCATTTCTGGGTGGCGGCGCTCAGGCCGGGCAGGGGCTCCCCCTGGCGCGGCGGCGCGACGATCTCGTCGAAGGTGCAGGGCATGGGGGCGGCCATGTGGTCCAGCGTGATGTTCTCCAGGGCGCGGCGGACGACCTCGTTGACGAGCTGCCAGTTGCCGCGCACGGCGCAGGTGTGCTCGATGGTGCAGGGCTCGGCCTCGTCGCCGGTGCACTCGGTCATGCCGATGGGCCCCTCCAGCGCCGTGATGATGTCGGCCACCGAGACGTCTTCGGGGCAGCGGGACAGGCCGTAGCCACCGTTGACGCCGCGCTGGGACTCCAGCAGGCCGCCGCGCACCAGCGCCTTGAGGATCTTGCTCACCATGGGCAGGGGCAGGTGGGTGCGGGCCGCCACGTCCCGGGCGGTCTGCGTCCCCTGCCCGGCGGCGCGCGCCAGGTGCGTCATCAGGACGATGCCGTAGTCAGCCTGCCGTGTCAGCCGGATCATGCCTGCCCGCCTTCCGGTGGAAACAGTACCATTTCAGTCCTCTTTGGGTACAGGAATACAGTACCACCGGAGTGCTCTTTTGACAAGTCCGAAAATGGCTTATTTTGCCTGGATTTGAGGGGGTTCCAGGGCCAGCAGGAGGATCAGGTCGGCGAGGGCGTCGTGATCCCGCGAGTCGATGACCTCCACCGCCGAATGGGAGTACCGCCCGGGCCAGGACAGGGGCAGGTCGGGCGTGCCATGGCGGGCGAAGACCGACCCGTCGTTGCCGCCGCGGCTCGCCCCCGACTGGAGCGGGATGCCGGCCGCCGCCGCCGCACTGCGCACCTGCCGCACCAGCACCAGCGGCGTCAGGTTGGAGCTGTCGGCCGCCCGCAGCACCGCCCCCTCCCCCAGCGGCGCCAGGGAGAAGTACCCCTGCTCCAGGGGCGAGTCCGACGACACGAAGGTGTCCACCGCCAGCGCCAGGTCGGGGCGCAGGCGCTCCGCCAGCTCGGCCGCCCCCTCCAGGCCGATCTCCTCCCGGGTGACCCAGGCGAAGGTCACCCTTCCCGGCAACCCCCGCTCGGCCGCCGGTGTGCGCGCCAGGCGGTGCAGCACGGCGATGAGAGCGGCGCAGCCGGCCCGATCGTCCACGGCGCGGCCGGCGGCCCGGTGGTCCCCCAGCGGCTGAAACTGCTTGCGCACCGTCACCGCGTCACCTGGCGCGATGCTCATGGCCGCGACCTGCTCGGCGCTGGCCGCGCCCAGGTCGACGCGCAGTCGCTCCTGGGGATAGGTCTCCACCAGTGGCAGCGCAGCAACCTCGCTCCTCGCGGGCCGCACAGCCGGGCCACTGGCGCCTTCCCCCGCGGCGGGACCCGGCGCATTCTCCGGCAGGAGCACCATGACCCCTTCGGCCGGTGCCTGACCGGCGCGGTGCACCCAGACCGGCCGGTCCACCACGGCGCTGTCGTAGAAGCCGCCCCGCTTGTCCACCTGCAGGAGGCCGTCGGTGTCCACCCCCTTCACCAGGTAACCGGTCTCGTCCATGTGGGCCACGAACAGCAGGTGGGGGGCGCCGGCTCCCAGGTCCAGCACCAGGTTTCCGGAGGCATCCTCGCGCACGCCGGCGGCGTAGCGCGCCGGCAGCAGGCGGCGCAGGGTGGCCCGCACCTCCCTCTCGTGGCCCGAGACACCCACCGCCTCCATGAGGGGCGGCATGTGGGCGAAGGGCTGGGCCGGGTCCACCGGAAAGATGCGCACCGGCGCCTCCCAGCCCGTGTCCTCCCCGCCGTTCCCCTCACCGCGGGTTCCCGGTTCTGCGCGGGGCTCCTCGCCGCCAGAGCGCCCGTCCCGCTGCCTCGATCCGGTGCGCGCGCGTGTCCCCCCGCGGGACCCCTCGGCCGGGGCCAGCCCGGCCAGAAGATCGGCAAGGGCAACAACCGTGCGCACATCCACCGTCTCGCCTAGCGTCCCCGGCCGCTGCACCGGGAAGCGCAGGGCGACAGCGTCCGTCCCCTCCGGCAGCGGCCAGGAAAGATCCTGCTCCGCCGTCTCGGACAGGATCGTCTCCTGGGGCACCGAGGCGCGCCCCATGAGCGCGGTGACGTGCTCGGCCAGGGCGCGGGCGGCGGGGGTGAACCCACCGTCGGGGGCCGCGCCAGAGCCGGCGGACGCGACCTCGAAGCGCCCGCCGGTGCCGGCTGGCGTCAAGATGAGCACGGTCCCTCCGGCCGCCGTCCAGGCGGCCAGGCGCTCCCGCAGGGCCTGCAGGCCGCGCCCGCCGAAGCGGGCCTGGGCCACGGCCACCGCCGGTGGCAGACCGGGGCCGCGGCCGGCGGCCTCCAGGAGCGCAGCCGCCGCCGCCCGGCGGCCCGAGCCGTAGCCGGCGACCCGATCCCCCGCCAGGCGCGCCGGCAGCATGCGCGGCACCACCCGGTCCAGGCGCGCGATCCCCAGCTCGGCCACCTCGCGTGGGGAGGCAGCGCCAGCATCCACGTACAGGGTCTCGTCGCCGGCCGGCGGCGGGAAGCCGGCGCGGCCGCGCTGCAGGTGGATGGAGGGGATGGCGAAGACGGCCGGTGCCGCCCCTGCCTCGCCGATGACCCACGCCAGCGATCCGGCCAGGTGGCGGCTCAGGTGCGCCGTGGAGCCGGCCCGGTCCAGGGAGACCACCCGCAGCCAGCCGCCTGCCTCGATCCCCGACACGGCGTAGGTGGGGTCGTCCAGGGCCAGCAGGACCAGCGGCGGCCGGGCAGCGCCATCGGCGGCGGGCGCCTCTGACTGGCCAACGAGCAGATTGCCCAGCCCGTCGACGCGCGCCGGCGCGCCGGCTGCCGCCAGCTTCCGGCGCAGCGCATCCCGCAGCGGCGCCTCCTCGCCGGTGGGGGACGGGATCCCACCCAGCTCCATGAGGAGATCGGCCAGGTCGGGGCGCAGCGGCGCCGGCAAGGGGGGCGGGGACGCGGGCTCGCCCGGTGCCTGCTGTGGGCGCGCCTCGCCCCCGGTCGCGCCGGAGCGCGTGCCGGTCTGCATCAGGCCCGCTTGCGGCGAGGAGGCCAGTGCCGCGAGCAGGCCCAGCGCCGCGGCCAGGGCCGGCACGGCGGCAAAGGCGCGCTGAGGGTGAGGGAGCATGGCCTCTTCTCTATCGTGACCGCCGGCCCCCGTCAATGGCAGGCCGGCGGTGGGAGCCTATCTTCTTATCACCGTGAGCGCGCTGAGACATCGCATCGTCGCACGGTACCGGCCATGGGCACCTCATGGGGCGCGCCGGGCACCGGCGGGGGGGCCTGCAGCCGGAGTCGCGCTGCTGGCCCTGCTGGCGGCCGGCGCGCTGGCCGGTTGCGGGCGAGCTGCCTCCCTGCCCACCGAGCTGGAGGCGTTCGTCCAGGCGCCCACCCCGGAGTTCGCCTTCGAGGGGGTCTCGTCCAGGGACCTGGGGGATGTCCAGGTGCACGTGCTCCGGCTGACCTCCCAGCGCTGGCTCACCCAGGCGGAGGTGGACCGCAACCTCTGGTGGCACTGGCTCACCGTGGTGGAGCCGCCGGCGGTGACGAACCGGCAGGCGATCCTCTTCCTGGCCAGCGGTGACAACCACGACCCGCCGCCGGAGGCGCCGTCGGCCTTCCTGCGCCAGGCCGCCGTCGCCAGCGGCTCCATCGTGGCCGAGCTGCGCCAGGTCCCCAACCAGCCCCTCACCTTCGCCGGCGACGGCCGCCCCCGGGAGGAGGACGCCCTCATCGCCTACGCCTGGGACCGCTTCCTGCGCGGTGGCGACGCCGCCTGGCTGCCGCGGCTGCCCATGACCCGTGCCGCCGTCCGCGCCATGGACGCGGTCGAGGCCTTCTGCGCCGGGCGGGGGCACCCTGTGGAACGGTTCGTGGTGGCGGGCCGCTCCAAGCGCGGCTGGACCGCCTGGACCACAGCGCTGGCCGACCCGCGTGTGGCGGGCGTGGTCCCCATGGTCATCGACCTGCTCAACGTGGATGCCTCGTTCCAGCACCACCGCCGCGTCTACGGCGACTGGTCGCCGGCCATCCACGACTACGTGGAGGCGGGGATCCCCGACTGGCTGGGGACCGGGCGCTTCCAGGAGCTGCGCCGTGTGGTGGACCCCTACGAGCACCGGGACCGCCTGACGCTGCCCAAGCTGATCATCAACGCCGCCGGCGACGAGTTCTTCCTGCCCGACGGGTCGCGCTTCTACTTCGGAGAGCTCAAGGGCGAGAAGCACCTGCGGTGCATCCCCAACACCGGCCACTCCCTGGGGGCCACCGATGCCGATCTCACTCTGCTGGCGTTCCACCAGGCCCTGGCCGCCGGCACGCCGCGGCCGCGCTTCACCTGGCGCTTCACCGGCGAGGACGCCATGGAGGTGCACCTCCAGCGCGGGACACCCGCCGCCGTCAAGCTGTGGCAGGCCCACAACCCACAGGCCCGGGATTTTCGCATCAGCACCATCGGCCGCGCCTGGCGGGAGACCCCCCTGACGCCGGATGCCCGCGGCCGCTACACCGCCCGGGTGGCGGTCCCCGAGAGCGGCCACACCGCGTTCTTCGTGGAGCTGACCTTCGCCCTGGGAGCCGGCCCGCCCCTCATCCTCACCACCGAGGTGCGTGTCGTCCCGGACACCTATCCCCAGGCCTCGCCCGCCCCGGGGAGCGCGGCGGCCGCGGGAACGCCCGGGGCACCCTGAGGCCGGGCACCCGCCGCCGGCCATGGCCTACAATCCCTCCAGGAGCCGTGGCCACCACCAGCACCAGGGACGCCTCGCCGCTGGCCCGGGCGCTCACCTCCCACGCCGGGCCCGGCGATCTGTACGAGCCCATCGCCGGCAAGGAGGGCTGGGTCCACTGCTACGCCTGCGGCCACCACTGCCGCATCCCGCCCGGGCACGACGGCATCTGCATGGTGCGATTCAATCAAAACGGCCGTCTCATGGTGCCCCGGGGCTACGTGGGGGCGCTCCAGTGCGACCCCATCGAGAAGAAGCCGTTCTTCCACGTGCTCCCGGGCAGCGATGCCCTCTCCTTCGGCATGCTGGGCTGCGACTACCACTGCGGCTACTGCCAGAACTGGATCACCTCCCAGGCGCTGCGCGACCCTGCGGCGGTGGCCCCCATCACGCGGATCACGGCGGAGCAGCTCGCCGGCCTGGCGGTGGAGCGCGGCGCCCGCATGCTCGCCTCCACCTACAACGAGCCGCTCATCACCAGCGAGTGGGCCATGGAGGTGTTCCAGGCCGCCCGCCGCCACGGCCTGCTCACCGGCTACATCTCCAACGGCAACGCCACTCCCGGGGTGCTGGACTACATCCGGCCGTGGACCGACCTGTACAAGGTCGATCTCAAGGGGTTCCGCCAGGAGCGCTA
>JBFGDW010000217.1:0-6003 GCA_041580435.1 Candidatus Polarisedimenticolia bacterium
CTGTCGTAGATGGCGTGCAGCGGTCCCGGACGGGCGACGCTCCCGGGCCCCTTCACCCGGCGCAGGGCCGGGCCGTCCACCTCGTACAGGCCCGTCCGGTCGTCGCCCGCCAGCACCTGGCCCTGGGGCCCGGTCTCCACGTAGGTGAGCCGGCCGGCCACCTCACCCCAGGGCCGGATCTCGAAGCCGTCGTAGCGGCTGAGGCCCTCGCTGCTGGAGAGCCAGAGGTAGCCGGTGGTGTCCTGCCCCACGTCGGTCATCCCCACCGGCATGCCCGGGATGTCCTCCATGTGGCGTCCCATGCGGCCGGCTGCGCCGGCGTCCCTGGCTCCCAGCCACGAGGAGCCGATCAGGATGCTGAGGATGAGAATAAAGCGGCGCACGAGATGCCTCGAGCAGACGGGACAACTGGGATCCAGGTCCTGCATCGTACCGGATCTCCAGGCCCCAGGGCATCCGAAACTGGTGGGAGAAGGGCATCTACGATGTTCGTATGATCGCCGGCACCGATCGTCACGAGCAGACACCTCCTGTTCTCTCATCCAAGGCCCGGGAGCCCATCGACCTGAGCCGCCGGCGTCGAGCGTGCGCTACTTGGACCGGCCCAATCCCGCCCCGGCAGACCCCGTCTGGACGATGGGCCTGAGGTTCGGGCACCGGTTCGCGGCGGTGGATGTCCGGCTAGTGAACGAGAAGCTGGCGGGCGCGTGCGACCCCGACTCTTCGGAGAGCGAACTCGTTTAGACCCGCTACGACCTGCCCCCGCCGCGCCTCCCCCGGGTCATGTCCGCCCTGCGATTCTTGGGTCCCCTCCCCCGGCCTACGATGAATTGGGTATACCCCTCGGCCACCACCCTCCGTAACATGCCCTGCATGACAAACCGGTGGGTTCATCTCTCTATCCTCCTTGTCGTGACGGCTCTGGGCCTGTGTTCTGCCGCTCTGGCCCAGCCGGTCACCGTTCGCGTCCTGGTGGTGCCAGTGGACTTTCCCGACCAGCCCGGCGACCTGGATCTCACGGAGCTCCAGACGCGATGGGTCGAGCCCCTGGAGCAGTTCTACACCGACATCTCCAACGGGAATCTCGACCTGCAGGTCCATCTGTCGGACCGGGTGAGCCGCCTGCCCCTCCCGCGCCGGTACTACAACTACAGCCGCGGCCGTACACAGCTCCAGCCCCAGGGAGTCTGCAACGGGGACGCGACGGTGAGCTGCCAGAGCGATGACTGCGGGGAGGGGGACTACTGCCAGTTCTTCATGGGTTACTGCGCCGATCAGACGACCCAGTGCACCGGATCTGCCATGTGCACCGGCATCGGCGATGGGACCTGCACTCAGTGGACGGGCTTCTGCGAGAGCGACCCCACCACGGCATGTGACTCCAGCGCCGACTGTCCGGGCGACGACCTGGACACCTGCAAGTTCTACTGGGACCCCTGGGACATGGCCGAACCGCTCGAGGCCCTGGTCGCGGACCCCTCCGGACCCGTGGACCGGGAGTCAGGCGGACTCACACCACCGGGCACGCCGGGGGTCTTCTTCGACGTCATCCTGTACGTCTACGCCACTCCGGATGACTGCGACACTTGTGTGACCCAGGGGTCGAAGATCTGCCGGTTCTTTGACCTGATGACGACTCCGGACACCAATCCTGCCGGAGGCTCCAGGACCTACTACCACAGCTATGTCCAGGGCGTGATGGCCCGCAGCGGCCGCTCGGGGACCGATCTGTGCAACCTGAATGACCGCGACTGGGGCAGCGCCGCCCACGAACTCGGCCATGCCATCAGCCACAAACTCGAAGGCCACATGGGCCACCCGGCCGGTTACATCAGCAATTACGAGCTGATGGATAGCGGCTATCCGTGCTCCCCGGGGAGCTACACGCGAGCATCGTCGGCCATCCTCGGCGAGAGCATGCCCGCCTGGTTCCAGGGCTGGATTCCAGACGAACGTTACCTGATCCTGTCGCCGCCGGCGGGGACCACTGAGGTCCTGGCGCCGGTTGAGAGCGACCCGGATGCGACGACCGCGCCCATGGGAATCAAGGTTGAACTCGCCGACGGCACCTTCTACATGCTGGAGTGCCGCACTGACCAGGACCCGGCCCTGCGGGGTTGCTTCGACGGAGGCGTCGTGATCCACCAGGCCAAGCCAGAGGGTGCCTACAGCTCGACCGACCGCAAGCTCGTCGTGCGCCACGAGGTGCCGGCTGGATGGCCCGAGGACCCCCGGGGACCGGAGGCCCTGGGCGTCTGGCGCGCCCACTTCGTCACCGGGGACGCCTACCCGGACGTGTTCACCGATACGGACAACGATGTCCAGATCAGCATCAGCCCCAAGCTTGCCGATGGCTCCTGTCCGGTCACGGTGACCTACGGACCCGGGAGCACGGCCTCCCCGGCCCCCGACGTGGGGATCCTTCCCTGGGAAACACCCCCTATGAACACCTGGGAGACGGTCGATCTGTGGATTGACAGCTCCTGCAACGGCTATGAGGCGGACGATCCGTCCGACACGACGCGCCTGAAGTACAAACGACGGATGGACGGCACGGTCATCGGCAACGGCGACGACCCGTGCCTCGACCACGAGAACCGGATGTATGCAAGGATCAAGAATTTCGGCACGGCGGTGGCCAACGACATCGTGGTGCACTTCGACGTCACCAACCCTCTCGGCGTGGGAATCCGGGGCGACGACAGCTGGCGTGCCGTCGGCACGGCGGACAAGGCCGATTTCCCCTGCCTGGCGGCGCTGTCTCCGGGGGACGAGACGTGCGAGGTGTACGTGACGTGGACGCCCACGGGCGAGGATGTCGACGATGCGCCGGCCCTGCCGCTGGAGGATCCTCGTTTCGCGTTGCACAGTTGCATGCGCAACCGCATGGATCAGGTCACCGGCGAGCTCGACCTGGCGGTGGGCAATCAGGACGGTCTCCGGGAGCAGGAGAACATGGCCTACTTCGAGATTCGGCGGCAGGAGGCGACGGTCACCTTCGATCCGGCGGCAGGACATATCTTCGTGCTGCACCCGAACAACAATCGCCGCGAGGGCCAGGAGTATCAGCTCGAGTTCATCTCGGGGTTGCCGCCGGGCTGGAGCCTGGACATCGCCGGCGGAAAGACCACATTCTGGCTCGCCCCGGGCCAGGTCAAGGCGATCCCCGTGCGCATCTCGGTTCCCGACGGAGAGGCCATCGGGCAGAGTCATGAGGTCTCGGTGAAGGCCTACGGCCGCAGCAGCCAGTTGACCCCGGATGGCGAGTTCCAGATGGGAGAGATGCAGGAGATCAGCGGCCTGACCCTGGTGGCCCGAACGGTGCAGGACACGGCCATCAACCTCGCAGCGCAGGCCGATCCGCCGGCGAGCTGCCAGATGACCAAGCTGACCGCATCGGGCTGCCTCACCGCGCCGGTAGGCGGCGTTCAGCTGACGGTGGACTTCCACGGTCCATCCGGAACGCTGTCGAGACTGGTCCAAACGGACGTCAGCGGCTGCTTTGTGGGCGATCTAGACTTTCCGCAGCCGGGCACATGGACGGTGCAGGCCCTCTGGCCGGGCGACGGCATGCATTCCAGCGCCATCAGCGGCGAGGTGCTGGTGGCGGCCTATGACCCGGCCGACACCGACTGTGATGGCCTTCCCAACGGTCAGGACAGTTGTCCGGGCACCCCCGACCAGGGATTCGACAGCGATCAGGACGGCATAGCCGACGCCTGTGATTGCGCCCCGAATGATCCCGAGACCTACAGCTCGCCGGCGGAGACCATCCAGATCGCGTTCCAGGATGCCGGCACCTTGACCTGGACGGACCTGTCGCCCCAGGCCGGTGCTGCCATCACCTACAACTTGCTCTCGGGGAATGCCCAGGCAGGGGGCGGTCCCTTGCCGGGAGCCCTGTGCGCCGGTTCCGGGCTGACTTCAAACATCGTCGACATCCCCGGCGTGCCTGACCTGGGCAAGGCGGACTGGTATCTGGTCCAGGCCGAGAACAATTGCGGCGTCACCGGGGTTGGCAGCAGCTCGAGCGGCGTGAAACGGCCATTCACCACATGTCTCGGATGCGACCACGACAAGTGCACCGAGGGAGCTCCTCTCCACCCGGCCTGTGGCCCCTGTGTCGCGTCGATCTGCGCTGTCGATTCCTACTGCTGCGAAACGGCCTGGGACAGCCTGTGTGTGCAGGAAGTTCGCACGGTGTGTGGCCTACTGGAATGCGCCGAGAGCGCCGGGAGCTGCTCGCATGCACTCTGCGCGGCCGGCGCGCCACTAGGGCAGAGCTGTGACGCTCCGCCAGCCCAGACCAGCTGCGTCGATGCCATCTGCGCCGTGGATTCATACTGCTGCAGCGTGGGATGGGATAGCACCTGTGTCAAGCAGGTCTCCACGGTGTGCGGCCAGGCCTGCGAGTAGGCTCGCGGGCTGCACCGGCTTTAACGGAGGCACCCTCGCCCGCTGACAGGCCCCCAGGGGTGATGACCGCTTGGCTCTCGACCTTGTGGCTCCGCTCGGCAGACCTGAACAGGCATGGCTTCGCCTGAACAGCCTGGCATTGGAACACCGGCCGGCGCCATAGGCCTGGAGGCCCGGCCAGCCGTTCCTGGGGCTCCTGTCGATTTCCAGCCACACGCTGATGATCGGGATTGTCCTCCTGCTCGTGTCCGGCCTCTCCCCACCATGGCCTAGGCGACTCCCCTGGGGCTGGCCTTTGCCCGGCCGGAGGCCTTCTGCGCCGGTAGCACCGGCCTGGTGGACGCGGCCGGCTCCTACTGCGCCGATGCCGGCGGCATCGCCGGCTACCAGTGGCGCGAGGACGGGGCACCCATTCCCGGCGCCACGTTGATCAGCTACACCATCCCCTCCTCCCAGCCGGCCGGCGCCTTCGACTACAGCGTGGAGATCTCCTGTTCCGGGGGCGCCACCGACGAGTCCGCTGCCGTGCAGGTCAGCGTGGTGCCACCGCCTGGCCTCGTGGGCGCCACGCTGACCGTCGGCCGGAGCGCTGGCGACCTGGTCTTCAACTGGGCTGATGTCGCCGGGGCCGACGAGTACGCGGTCTACTCCAGCACCGATCCGTCCACGGCCACGTTCACCGGCCTGGTGGGGATCTCACCCTCCGGCACCACCGGGCTGACGGCCCCCCTGCCGTCCAGCGACCTGGTCTACTACCTGGTGGCCGGACGCAACGCGGTCTGCGGCGAGGGTCCCCAGCGCTAAGTGCAACACCCACCGTGGTATGGTGGCGCCATGGTGGACGCGGCCGAGCTGGCGGACGTCCTGCGGCGGGCCGTGGGCAGGGTCTGCCCCTCCTGGCTCGCGAGCCAGCGCGAGGATCTGGTCCAGAGCGCCTGCCTGCGCGTCCTCAAGATCTGGAGCGAGGCCGAGGAATCCCGCCCCCTTGAAGCGTCTTACCTGTGGAGGGTGGCTCACAGCGTGGTGATGGACGAGATCCGCCGCCGCCGCCGCCGCCCCGAGGTGGCCCTGGGCAATCCCGGTGTGGCCGAGCCGGCGGCCCAGGAGGCCGGGCCGGATCAACGCCATGCCGCCGCGTCGCTGCGGGGGACCATCGACGAGGGACTGAGGCAACTGAGCGACCCGCGCCGGCAGGCGGTGCTGCTCTACCTGCACGGCTTCAGCCTGCAGGACTCGGCCAGGGTGCTGGGATGGACCGCCAAGAGAGTGGATAATCAGCGCTACCAGGGGCTGTCCCAGCTACGGGCCTACCTCAGGGAGCGGGGACTGGAGCCATGAACGCCTCGGATCGGGACGGCGAGAAGCTCAGGGAGGCCTACCTGGCGGCCGGAGACGTGGCCGCCCGGGGCGCGGGCTGCCCCGGCGATGAGGCCATCTGGGCGGCCTCCCGGGGGGAGAGCCCGCCAGACGCGGCCCATGACATCCTGGCCCATGCCCAGCACTGCCCGGCCTGCTCGCGGAGCCTCGCCATGGCGGGGGCCCTGGCCAGGGAAGCGGGCCTGGACGCCGGCCTCGATGCCGGCGTCC
>JBFGDW010000218.1:0-6003 GCA_041580435.1 Candidatus Polarisedimenticolia bacterium
AGGTGCAGCTTGGCGAGCAGCCAGTTGAGGATGCCCTCCTTGGCCAGGATCAGCTTCCAGGAATAGACCCTGACCAGATAGCTCGACCACAGCGGCAGCATGACCGCCAGGTAGAACAGCGCCTTCCAGCGACCGCGGGCAAGCCACGGAGACCAGCCGCGCCCTCCTCCCGTTCCGCTGGTCCCGGGCCCACCGCGGCCACGGCGGGGAGTCCGGCGGTGGCGAGAAGCTCTCCTTCCTCCTGTCGCGGGCGGCGGCCACCCGGCGCCGTGTGCGGCTGGAGTACGCCCTGCGCGCCGGCGGCCGCACGGTTCGCCGGGAGCTCTCGCCCCTGGGAGTCACCGGGGGGCTCCTGTCCGCCTACTGCCCGGCCACCGGCCGGGAGCGGTCCTACCCCCTGGACCGGATCCTGTCGGTGGAGCTGCTTCCTGCCCGGGATTGACCCCCCGTGGCGCCCGGCCCGGCGCCGCCTATATTGGTCTTGGAGCCTGGGATCCACCCGACACAGCCTGGGGAAACGGTGCGGACCCGGCCCTCCGCCCACGCGGCGTCACAGCCATGATCCACCTCTCTCGCTTCCGTGGGCTGCGTGCCCAGATGATGCTGGCTCTGGCCGGCATCCTGGTGGTGTTCGGCGCCGCCGCCTCGGTCCTGCTCATCCTGGACCGGCGCGGCCAGGAGATCGCCAAGCTCGAGGAGACCGGCCACCTCCTCGCCCGGTACGCCACCGAGCGACTCTACGAGGCGTACCTGGCCGCGGGCGGCGGGGAGACGGCGGGGACGGCCCCCCTCCCGGCCCCCGGAAGCCTGAACCGGACCCTCCTCCAGCTTCACCCCGCCGTGGTGGGATTCCGCCTGCTGGATCCCTCAGGCCGCGTCCTGCTGGACTCGGGCTCGCCGGACGCAGCGCCACCCGGGGAGGCGGATCCCCGCGTCGTGGGACTTATCGCCCAGGCCGCCACGGCGGGCCCGGGAGGCGACGGCCCCACCCTGAGCAGGCGCGCCAGGCGCGACGGAGAGGAGGTGCTGGAGATCCTGCGGGTCCACACCCTGCGGGACCAGCCCCTGGCCGTGGCGGCCTACCAGATCTCCCTGGCCGGCGTGCGGGAGCACGCCCTGGCCACCTCCCTGGCCATGCTCGTGGCAACGGTGCTGTTCTTCATCCTGCTGGGACTGGCCCTGTCGGTGATCGTCTCCCGGGCGGTCCTGCGCCCGGTGACGCTGCTGTCGGCGGCGGCCCAGGCCCTGGGCCAGGGCTTTCTGGACGCCCGGGTCCGGGCCTCCGGGAGCGCCGAGATGGAGGCCCTGGCAGGCGCCTTCGACGCCATGACCCGGGATCTCAAGGGGACGGTGGACAAGCTGTCGGGTCTGGCCGACGAGGTCTCCGCCGCCTCGGGATCCATGTTTGTCCTGGGCGCGGACGTGGCCGAGGGGACCCGGGAGCAGGCTGTTCAGACCCGCCGCACCGAGGTGGCGCTGGAGCAGCTCACAGGCGCCGCGCGCCAGGTCCTGGGGCGCGCCAGCCAGGTGTCCGGCCTCGGCGACAGCGTCAAGTCCTCCTTCGCGGAGATGACTGTCACCACCGGGGAGATCGCTGACTCGGCCCGGGCCCTGGGCGAGTACGTGGACCGCACCCACGACAGCATCATGGAGATCAACGGCTCGGTGGGTGAGGTCTCCCGCTCGGCCGAATCACTGCGGATCCTGTCGGATCAGGCCGCCCAGGCCCTCGCCTCGCTCCACGGCTCCATCCGCGGCGTGCGGGATCAGACCGAGCGCAGCCGCGGCCTGTCCCAGTCGGCCCACAGCCAGGCGGCGGCGCTGGGCGCCAGCACGGTGGAGCAGGCGGTGGCGGGGGTGGACCGCCTGCGGGGGATCATCGATCGCGCCGTGGGGATCATCGAGGGCCTGTCCCACCGATCGGCGGAGGTGGGACGCATCGCCACCCTCATCGACGAGGTCACCGACCGGACCAACCTGCTGGGGATCAACGCCTCCATCATGGCCGCCCAGGCCGGCGAGCACGGGGCGGGGTTCGCGGTGGTGGCCGAGGAGATCAAGTCGCTCTCCCTGCAGATCGGCGGCTCCACCCGGGACATCAACCGCCTCCTGGCCACCATGCGGGAAGAGGCGGCCGCCGCTGTGGGTGTCATCCGCGAGGGGAGCGAGAGTGCCGCCGAGAGCGTCAAGCTGTCCGAGGGGGTGCGGGAGGCGCTGGGCCGCATCGTGGAGCACGCCGCAGAGACCGGCCGCATGCTGGCCGGGATCGCCGCGGCCACCGACGGTCAGGAGGCGGACACGCGCAAGCTCAAGGAGCTGGCCGAGAACGTGGCGGCCATGGCCCGGGAGGCCGCCGACGCCACCCGGAACCAGAAGGCGTTCTCCTCGCGCATCGTGGACGCCACCGAGGGGATGCGGACCCTGGCGGAGCAGGTGACCCGCTCCACCGGCGAGCACTCCCACAATGCCCGGCAGGTGGCCGCCGCCCTGGAGGAACTGGGCGAGGGCGTGGCGGCCATCCTGCGGTCTGTGCGCGGGCAGATGAGCGAGGCCGAGCCGGTGCGGGAGGCCCTGCACACCATTCGCACCCTGGCCGACTCCAACCAGGCCCGGGCCGAGGCCATGGGCGGGACCCTCTCGGCCCTGGCCAGCCGCGCCGACAGCCTGCGGGCCGAGCTGAGCCGCTTCCGCTTCCGCGGCGCGCCGGGCGCGGCGCCCGCCGGCCAGCCGGGAGGCGGCGCCCCCGAGCCGTCAGCTGGACGCGCCGCCCTCCCTCTCGTCGTGGACGATCCGCCCACCCACCAGCGTCAGCACGGCCCGCCCCCTGACGGTCCAGCCGTCGAACGGCGTGTTGCGGGCCAGGGAGCGGAAGCGCGCCGCGTCGATGACCGATTCCCGTTCCAGATCCAGGACGGTGACGTCGGCCAGCCGCCCCGGGGCCAGGGCGCCCTGCTCGGACAGGCCCAGGATCCGGGCCGGGGCGGCGGTCAGAGCCTCCACCAGGCGGGGAAGGGGTAGCTCGCCACGGGCCACGAGCCGGTCCAGCAGGACCGGCAAGGCGGTCTCCAGGCCGATGACGCCGTTGGGGGCGGCGTCGAACTCCACGTTCTTCTCCTCCCTGGGATGGGGCGCGTGGTCGGTGGCCACGCAGTCGATGGTGCCGTCGGCCAGGGCCGCCAGGCAGGCCTGGCGGTCGGCCTCGGTCCGCAAGGGCGGGTTCATGCGGAAGCGGGTGTCGTAGCCCCGGAGAGCCTCGTCGCTCAGCAGGAGGTGGTGGGGCGTGACCTCCGCCGTCACCTGCAGCCCCAGCTCCTTGGCCCGCCGCACCGACGCGATGCTCCCCCGGGTGGAGATGTGGGCAATGTGCACGCGCCCCCCGGTGAGGGCCGCCAGCCGGACATCCCGCTCCACCATGATCTCCTCGGCCTCGGCCGGCATGCCCCGCAGGCCCAGGGCCGTGGACACGGCGCCCTCGTGCATGACGCCCCCGGCGGCCAGGGTCGGCTCCTCGCAATGGTCGATGACCGGGATGCCGAAGATCCGGCAGTACTCCAGCGCCCGGCGCATGAGCAGCGCCGAGTGGACCGGGCGGCCGTCGTCGGAGACCGCCACGCAGCCCGACTCCACCAGGTCGCCGATCTCGGCCAGTTCCTCTCCGGCCATCCCCTTGCTCACGCAGCCGATGGGATGGACGCGCACCACGCCGCGGCGGGCGGCCTCCTGCACGATGAACTCGGTCACCGACTGGTCATCATTGACCGGGGAGGTGTTGGGCATGGCCGCCACGGCGGTGAAGCCCCCGGCGGCCGCGGCCAGGGTGCCGGTGTAGATGGTCTCGGCGTCCTCCCGCCCCGGCTCGCGCAGGTGCACGTGCATGTCGATGAACCCGGGAGCCACCACCTTGCCCCGCACGTCCAGCACCTGGGCCCCCTGGGCGGACAGGCCCTGGCCCACTTTCCCCACCCGCCCATCCTCCAGCAGCAGGTCTCCCACCGTGTCGGTGCCGGAGGCCGGGTCCAGGACGCGGCCGCCCCTCAGGAGCAATCTCCCGGTGGTGGACTCAGCGGGCTTCATGGGCGCTCCCGACGCGGGCGAGGAGGTAGAGGACGGCCATGCGGGTGGCCACGCCGTTGCCCACCTGCTCCAGGATCACCGAGCGGGCATGGTCGGCCACCTCGTCGGCGATCTCCACGCCGCGATTGATGGGGCCGGGGTGCATGACGATGGCGTCGGCCCTGGCCAGGGCCAGCCGCCGGCTGGTGAGGCAGTAGAGGTGGGCGTATTCCCGCAACGAGGGAAGGGCCAGCCGGGACTGCCGCTCGCGCTGGATCCGCAGCATCATGACCACGTCGGCCCCCTCCAGCGCCTCCTCCATCCGGGCCGTGACCCGGGCGCCCAGGCTCTCGATCCCCGGCGGCATGAGGGTGGGCGGTCCGGCCAGGGTGACCTGGGCGCCCATGGTGGCCAGCAGGTGGACGTTGGACCGGGCCACCCGGGAGTGGGTGCAGTCCCCCACGATGGCCACCTTCAGCCCGTCCAGGCGCCCCTTGTGGCGGCGGATGGTGAAGGCGTCCAGCAAGGCCTGGGTGGGGTGCTCGTGCATGCCGTCGCCAGCGTTGATGATGCTGGAGCGGCAGCGGTCCGCCAGGAAGCGCGGTGCGCCCGAGGAAGGGTGCCGGATGACGATGAAGTCAGGCTCCATGGCCTCCAGCGTGCGGGCGGTGTCCAGCAGCGTCTCCCCCTTGCTCACCGAGGAGCCGCTGGCGCTGAAGTTGACGATATCGGCCGACAGGCGCTTCTCGGCGATCTCGAAGGAGGAGCGGGTGCGGGTGGAGGGCTCGTAGAACAGGTTGACCACCGTGCGGCCGCGCAGGGTCGGGACCTTCTTGATCTCCCGCTGGCCGATCTCCACCATGGAGTCGGCGGTGTCCAGGATGAGCAGGATCTCCTCCCGGGTGAGCCCCTCGATCCCCAGCAGGTGCCTGTCCCTGAGATCCGGCATCAGGCGTCGCCTAGCTCCACCCGGTCGCTCCCGTCCTCTTCCTTCACCAGCACCTTCACCCACTGCTCCGGGCGAGTCTGCACCGCCAGCCCCACGAAGTCGGCCTGGATGGGCAGCTCCCGCAAGCCGCGATCCACCAGCACCGCCAGCTGGATGACGCTGGGCCGGCCCAGGTCCACCAGGGCATCCATGGCCGCCCGGATGGTCCGCCCGGTGTAGAGGACGTCGTCCACCAGCACCAGGCGCTGGCCGCCGATGGCGAAGGGGATCTCGGTCTTGCGCAGCACCGGGTGGTCGGCCACCATGGACAGGTCATCCCGGTACAGGTTGATGTCCAGGATGCCGAATCCCACCTCCATGTCGTCGGCGCGCCGGAGCTTGTCCCGCAGGCGCCGCGCCAGGTGCACGCCGCGGGTGCGGATCCCCACCACGGCGAGGCCCTGGGTCCCCTTCTCGCGGATCTCGGCCGCGATGCGCTCCAGGGTGCGGTCCATCTTCTCGGCGTCCATCAGGGTGCGGGTCTTGGGAGACATGCACGGGCTCCTTGGGCCAAAAAAAAACCCCTTGTGGGGGGTGGGGGGCCGTCACCGGTCTGGGTCCGGCCGGCGTCGCCCTCGGGGAACGGTCCGCCGCACCGAGCCGGCATGTTACCACACCGGATCGGCCCCCACCACGGTCACCGTCTGCCAGGAGGGCACGGCGGAGACGGCGTGGGCCTCGGCGAAGGCGTCCGACGCCAGCCGGGGCAAGGGCTGGCCGTCCATATCCCGGCCCACGGGCAGATCCAGCAGGTAGAGGAGCGTGGGGAGGACGTCCTCGGCCCGGGCCCGTTCCAGCCTCCCCCCCTCCCGGAACCCGGGGCCGGCCGCCAGGAGGAGCCCGGGCCCGGCCCGGGTCCGCGAGCCCCCCTCGTACCAGACGCCCGTCACGGCGTTCCACAGGCGCGTGATCACCCCCACGGGGCGGATCCCGTAGGGGCTGACCACCACCACCCGCGCGCC
>JBFGDW010000219.1:0-5997 GCA_041580435.1 Candidatus Polarisedimenticolia bacterium
CGGACACCGACCAGCCGCTGGGCGATGGTAGCGGTTTGCCGGCAGGCGGCCCGGCCCCTGGTCCGACCTCTCTCGCCTCCGGCGACCGGCTCTACCTCACCGTGGACAGCGACTCCTTCCTGCACGTCTACGTCATCAACACCGATGCCGCGGGCCGATCCAGCGCCCTCTTCCCCGTGGCGGGCGCCCAGTGGAGCAACCCGCTCCCCCCCGGCCGCCACCGGCTGCCCGGCGAGCCCGCCTGGCGGTACGACTCCTGGGAGGTCACCTCGGCGGACGGCCCGGAGGCGTTCCAGATCATCGCTTCCCTGGAGCCCCTGCCGGGGCTCGAGGCGGCCCTGGCCGGAGTGGACGCCGCTGCCGGCGAGGTGATCCGGGGAGGCCAGGCGGGAGCGGGCACCTCCAGCCCGGGCGCGACCAGTCCGGACACCAACGGCGGCACCGCGCCAGGTGACGTCCCGCCCCTGGCCTCGGTGCTGGCCGGCCTGAAGGCAGCCGGCCGGGACGATCTTGTCGTCCGCCAGATCGTGGTTCCCGGCACTAGCTCGCCGGCGCCCTGACCCGCGACGTGGCCCTGCCGGCCGGCTGAACGCCGGGCCGAGGAACTCCGCCCCTGCCGGCGTTTCACCAGGCAAGGAGGCGGAAAACATGAAGACCAAGACCATGCTGTCCACCCTCGCCCTGCTGGCGGCCGTCCCGGCCATGGCCGGCGAGGGGCGGATCCCCATCTACCAGGCCACCACCATCATGGCCCCGGGGCACTACGTCCTGACCCGGGACATCGCGGGGGCCGCCGGCGGCGGACCGGTGATCGGCATCCAGGCCGACGGCGTCACCCTGAGCCTCAACGGGCACACCATCATGGGCCAGCCCTCTGATCCGTGCATCCAGTTCAGCGGGCAGGCGGGCACCTCCGGCGGGGTGACCATCACCGGCGGCACCCTGATGGGATGCCAGGACGGCATCCACGTCACCAACGCCGAGCGGCGCCACGTGGTCCTGTCGGATCTGACCATCGTGGGGGTGGCCGACGCCGGCGTGCAGGTGGACAACGCCGGCTCGGTGGAGATCCGCCGCCTGCAGATCCGCGGCGCCACGGTGGGGATCCAGGCCACCGGACCTGGCGCGGCATCGGGCATCAGCCCCTGCATCCGCGTGGCCGACTCCATGGTCCAGGCCCAGACCGGCATCTCCTGCACCGCCGTGACCTGCGACCTGCAGAACAACATCCTCAGCATCGCCTCCCGGGCCATCATCATCGTCAACGGCAAGGGATCCAACGCCTCGGGGAACAAGACCATCAACTGCCCGGTCTGCTTCAACCCCCAGCCCGAGCCACCGGCCCGCCAGGTGGAGGTGGTGGGATCCCCCGGCGTGCGGATCTTCGGCAACGGCATCTACGGCGACCCCACCGCCAACGGCAGCAACCACGGCATCTCCGTGGACGCCATGAGCCCTGGGGCCATGGTGGCCGACAACACCCTGGAGGGCCTCGGCGACAGTGGCATCCAGGTGCTGGCCAGCGACAGCTGGATCCTGGGGAACCTGGTCCGTGACAACGGCGCCGGCATCGTGGTGGGCGGCTCCAACAACCTCATCGGCGGCAACAAGGTGGCCGGCAACGACGGCGACGGCATCAACCTCACCGGCACCCACGTCTACCGCAACAACGTCCTGCTGGGCAACGGTGCCCCCCTGGGCGGTCCCGGCGCTGCCGACGTGGTGGACGGCGGCGGGAACGTCCAGTAGGTGGAGCCATGGGAACCCGCGCCATACGGACCCTCCTGACCGCCGCGGCGCTGCTGGCGGCCGGGCCGGCTCCCCGGGCCGCCGCGTCCTTCTACTTCACTCCCGACATCCCGGTGACCCCCACGGGGGTCAACATCCTTGCCTCGGAGATCGCGCTGTTCAACGGCGCCTACGGCATCCAGTCCAGCCATCCCGCTGGCACGCTGCTGGACGGGGTGCACCGCATGAGCAACGGCTCGTGGCTGATCTCGGTGGAATCGCCCACTCTTCTGGGCGGCGCCACCTTCCAGCCCAGCGACGTCATCCTCTACGACGGCACCCAGTACGTCAGCTTCTACAGTGGCGCCCTCAACGGCCTCCCGGAGGACACCAACATCGACGCCCTGTTCCTGGATGGCGGCGACGCCGGCAACCTCATCGTCAGCTTCGACGTGCCCACCACCCTGGGCGGGACGACCTTCGATCCGGCCGACCTGGTGGACCTCTCGGGGGCGCTGCCGAGCCTCTTCTTCGATGCGTCGGCGGCCACGCCTCCCATCCCGGTGGCCAGCAACGTGACCGGCGCCGATGCCCGGGCCGGGCTCGTCTACCTGACCTTCGATGTGCCCACCACCCTGGGGGCGGTCACCTACCTGCCGGGGGACGTGGTCACCTGGAATGGCGCCAGCTTCGCGCTGCATCACCGGGACGCGGGCTGGGTATCCGGCTTCTTCCACGGCCTCGCCCTGCCGGCCAGCCCGGGGAGCGTCTCCAACCTCACCGTCTTCCAGGCCGAGGCCACCAGCGAGCTGATCCTGAGCTGGAACGCCACCTGTGCCCCGGTGGGCCAGGACTACGGCATCTACCAGGGGACCATCGGCAACTGGACCAGCCACGTGGCCATCGACTGCACCGATGACGGCGGCGACCGGACCGAGGCCATCCCCGTCGCCGCGGGCATGCGCTACTACCTGGTGGTCCCGCACAGCGACGCCGCCGTGGGCTCCTTCGGAAGCGACAGCGCCGGCGTGGAGCGGCCCGCCGGGGCCGTCACCTGCGCGCCGGTGCAGGTGCTGGGACCCACCTGTCCGTGACGCGCGTCAGCGCCGGTCGCCCATGAGTTGGAAGGCGGCCCAGTAGTAGGGCGCGGCGTGCGTCGTCGCCCCCTCGCGGCCGCTGGCCAGGCGCGTGACGCCCCGGGGACTCTCCTGGCCGTCTCCGGCCGCGCCGGCGTCGCCGCCGGCGCCTGCCCCGGGAAGCGCATCGACAGCAGCGGACCGGATCAGGGCGAGCTGCGCCAGGCGCAGCGCCTCGTCCTTGGCCTTGCCGGCCCTGAGGTGGGTGTAGAACTGCTTCATCAGCTCGGCCGTGCTGCGATCGGTCACGCTCCACTGGGAGGCCAGCACGCTCCGGGCGCCGGCATACTGGAAGGCCCGGGTCAGCCCCACCATCCCCTCGCCAGCCACCTCCCGGCCCAGGGCCGTCTCGCAGCCCGAAAGGACCACCAGGCTGGCGTCCAGCCGCACGCTCTCGAACACCTCCCAGGCCTGCAGGAGGCCATTGTCGCTGCCGAACTCCACCGTCTCGGGCGTGCTCAGGACGATGGCCGAATCCAAAGGTACGTTCTCGTCCATGACGGCGTGGGCGGCGAAGTGGATCATCTCCGGACCCCGGCCCGCCGCGCGCGCCCGGGTCTCGGTGGCCTCGGGCCCCAGCAGCGCCCGGGCACGCCCCTGGAACAGCCCGGCGATGGCCTGGACCTCGTCCCGCGTGGCGGGGATCGGCCCCAGCGCCCGGACCTCCCCCGACCCGGCGCCCACGCCGCCCGCCGGCCGGTACAGCGGATCGCCGAACGCCAGCAGCTCTGCCTCTCGCGGTCCGCTCCGGCGCGCCTCCCTGAGCTGGGCATGGACCGTGACCGAGACGGCCAGGTACAGCGGCTTCCACTCAACCAGATAGCCGCCGGCGCCGGCGGCGCCTCCGCCCCTGTCCGCGGGGCGGCGCAGGGCCGCGAAGGGGAGCAGGTGCAGGGGGCCGTCGGGGATGATCAGGAGGCGCTCGGCCGCCTCTAATGTTCCATCGGCCGGGCCCAGCAGATCCGTGTAGAGGTCCGCGGCCGCCCGCATGAGGGACTCCAGGCCGGCGGGCTGGCGCGAGGCCTCGATGCTGGCGCGGAACGCCAGCACCCGGCGACGCAGCTCGTCCTCACCCAGCGGCATGGTCCAGCTTCTCGCCGCGCCCCCCCGGTCCACCGCCAGCAGCTGGGTCCGGTCCCGGCCCACGCTGAACAGCACGACCACGGTGCCGGGATCTATCCCCTTCCGGATCCCGGCGAGATCCAGGGCGTCGGTGGACTGCAGGGCTGCGAGGCGGGGCGCGTGGCGGCGGATCTCCTCGCGCACCTCCGCCTGCTGGCGGCGGATCCCCTCGAGCTTCTCCTGCAGCCCGGCAAGGGCCTCCGAGTCCTTCTCCGGCGCCAGACCGGCCAGGGCCGACTGGGCCCGGTCGTACTCCTGGGCCAGGATGCGCCGCCGCTCGTCCAGCTCCGGCGGGATGTCGGCCGCGAAGACCAGGTCACGCTCTCCCAGGAGGGACAGCAGCCCGCGGGCGCGGGAGCGCTCCAGCACGTGCAGGGCCTCCTCCTGACGGCCCAGGGCAATCAGCAGGTCGATGAGATCCCTGTAGATGTCCATGTGGCTGGAGCGGAAGGCCGAGCGCACCTCGTCGTCGCCGCCCAGCCGTCCCTGCTGGGCCTCCAGGGCGTCGATGGCCCGATAGAAGTGGTCCACCGCCTCAACTGGGTTCTCGCCCTGGAGCGCACGGGCCAGTCCAGCGGCTGACTCCGCCTCGTCGGCGCTCCCGGGCGCCAGCCGCTCACGGATGGCCAGCGCACGGCGATGTTGCGCACGGGCGGCGTCCAGGTCACCCTGCAGGCTGGCCAGCCTGGCCAGGGCGTCCAGAGCCTGGGCGACGGGGAGGGCCTCTGACGCCTCGGTCGAGTAGATGGCCAGTGCCTCGTCCAGCGCCCTTCGCGCCGACGGGAGGTCACCCCGCTCCTCGCGCAGCTTCGCCCATCCCAGGAGAGTCTGGGCCACCGTGCCGGTGTCAGGCGCGATCTCCCGCTTGATCTCCAGAGCGCGGCTCAGGAGATCCTGCGCCTCGTCGAGGCGGCCGCGGCGCAGCGCCAGGTGTCCCAGGCTGTCCAGCCGGTAGGCCACATCCAGGCTGCGCGGCTTGATCCGCTCGGTCATCTCCAGGGAGCGGCGAAAGTGCCTCTCCGCCGCCTCCAGGTCGCCGCGCTTGAGGGCCACCGTCCCCTGATTGTTGATGACCAGCGCCAGCCGGTCGCTGTCCGGGGCCAGGCGCTCGCGAATGGCCACGGTGCGCCGCAGGTACTCGTCGGCGGCCGCGAGATCCCCGCGCATGAAGGCCACCGCGCCCAGCCCGTTGAGGTTGTTGGAGACGAACATGCCGTCCGGCGTGCGCTTCTGGTTGATGGCCAGCGCCTTCTCGAAGTAGCCGCCGGCCCGTGCCAGATCTCCCCGCATCCAGGCCGTGTTCCCCAGGTGACCCAGGACGCTGGCCTGGAAGGAGCTGCCCGGCATCCGCTGCTCCCAGATCGTCAGGGCGCGCTCGTAGTGCTCGATGCCGGCCGCGGGATCCTCCCTGGCCAGGGCCAGGTTGCCCAGGTAGTTGTGGCTGGCCGCCACGTCGATGCCACCGGGCGCCAGCCCCTCCTGGATGGCCAGCGCCCGGCGCTGCAGCGTCTCGGCAAGCTCCAGATCCTCGGCCCCCAGGTGCCGCTGGAAGACGTATCCCAGCACGTTCAGCGAGCGGGCCAGCTCCATGCTGCCGGGAGCGAGCGCCTCGTAGGCAGCGACGGCCGTCTCCAGATGGGTCTTCGCCGATTCAAGGTCGCCCTTGCGCTGGGCCACCTCCCCGATTTCCAGGTGCGTGACGGCGGCGGCCAGGGAGGGATCGCCCCCCTGCTGCCGCAGGGCGAGGGCGATCCCGAGGGCCTCAAGAGCCTCATCGTGGCGGGTCTTCTCGAACCAGTGACGCCCCTCGGCCTCGCGCAGCGCCGCCACCAGATCGTCCCCGCCGGCGGCGCGGGCGATCCCGGCGGCGGCATCGAACAGGCGGCGGGCCTCCTCCGAGGCCTCCGCCTCGCTGGACCAGACGGCCGCCTGGTGCAGCAGCCAGGCCTGCTGGACAGGACCCGGAGCAGCGGCCGACAGGCGTTCCAGTCTGCCCGCCGCCTCCACCGAC
>JBFGDW010000220.1:0-5953 GCA_041580435.1 Candidatus Polarisedimenticolia bacterium
CATTGGTGACCAGCTTGACCCTGTGGGCGGCGCGCAGGGCCGCCACGGCCTCCCGGGCCCCGGGCAGCACGCCGCCGCCGATGCCGGCGGTGAGGGTGCCATCGATGTCCAGGCAGACGAGGCGGGGCTGTCCCGGGGCGGAGGGCATGGCCCCGGGATTCTACCCCGGCGCGCGCCTAGCCGAAGGGCGTCGGGTCGCAGACGTTGCCGATGCCGTCGCCATCGGTGTCGAGCTGGTCGGGGTTGAAGACGGTGGGGCAGTTGTCCACGTTGCCGCACACCCCGTCGCCGTCGATGTCGTTGCTGGAATCCAGCGGGCAGGCGTCGCAGGCGTCGCCGATGCCGTCGGCGTCGCTGTCGGTCTGGGCCGGGTTGGGCGTCAGCGGGCAGTTGTCGGCGGCGCTGCACACGCCGTCGGCATCCACGTCGGTGGCGCCCGGGCCGGCGCAGGCATCGCAGGCGTCGCCGAAGCCGTCCCCGTCGCTGTCGGCCTGGGTGGGATTGACGGCGGCGGGGCAGTTGTCCACCTCGTCGCACACCCCGTCGCCATCGGCGTCCGTCACCCCGAGCCCGGCGCAGGCGTCGCAGGCATCGCCCGCGCCGTCGCCGTCGGCGTCGGCCTGGGACGGATTGGCCATCAGCGGGCAGTTGTCGGTGATGTCGGCGTAGCCGTCGGCGTCGGTGTCCTGGGCCGGATCGACGCAGGTGGCCGCCAGGGCGCGCGGCCCGGCGGTGGCCAGCCCGGCCGGTCCGTCGCCGCAGGCATTGGCCGGCACGGCCAGGTAGCCGGTGAACTGGCCCGCGGCGGCGGGCACGCCGGGAACGTCCGCCCCGGTCCCGGGCTTGGCCGGGCCGTCGCAGGTCTCCAGCCGCGAAAAGCCGGTGGCGTCGAACGACCAGGTGTGGAGGGACTGGACCCGCGCCTCGCGCCGGAAGGTCCACTCCAGCCGATCGCCGGCCACGGTGGCGAACCAGAGCCGGGTGGGGGCGGCAGGCGGGGCGTTGAAGACCGGATCCATGGGGGAGCAGTCGCTGCCGTTGGCCAGCCCATCGCCGTCGGCGTCGGTGTCGCAAGCGTCGCCCATCCCGTCGGCGTCCCGGTCCAGCTGGGACGGGTTGGGTGTGGCCGGGCAGTTGTCGTCGGGGTCGCAGACGCCGTCGGCGTCGGGGTCCG
Source organism: Candidatus Polarisedimenticolia bacterium (assembly GCA_041580435.1). GTDB lineage: Bacteria > Acidobacteriota > Polarisedimenticolia > SMYD01 > SMYD01 > JBFGDW01. The sequence goes on from JBFGDW010000220.1 coordinate 1,175, forward strand.
AAGGACCGCCGGGCGGGCAGGGCCCGTCACAGGCATCACCGATCCCGTTGCCGTTGCTGTCGGCCTGGGTGGGGTTGAACACGGTGGGGCAGTTGTCCACGTCGGCGCAGAAGCCGTCGCCATCGGCGTCGTTGAGGGGATCCGCCGGGCAGGCGTCGCAGGCATCCCCCAGACCATCGCCATCGGCGTCGGCCTGGTTCGTGTTGGCCGTGGTGGGACAGTTGTCCGCCGGGTCGCACACGCCGTCCAGGTCGGTGTCGACGCCGGTGCCGCCCACGCAACCCTCGCAGGCATCGCCGATGCCGTCGCCATCGGTGTCCTCCTGGCCCGGGTTGGGGGCCGCCGGACAGTTGTCCACCTCGTCGCAGACGCCGTCGCCGTCCACGTCGGCGCTCCCCGGCCCGGCGCAGTTGTCGCAGGCGTCGCCGAACCCGTCGCCGTCGGCGTCCGCCTGCAGGCTGTTGGCGAGCAGCGGACAGTTATCGGTCACGTCGGCGTAGCCGTCGCCGTCGAGGTCCTGGAGCGGGTCGACACAGCCCCCCACCACCGCCCGGGGGACCTTGGCGCTGTCGGTGCCGGCGGTCCCCTCGCCGCAGGCGTTGCTGCCCGTGAGAAGGTAGCCGCGGAAGCCGCTGGCCGGTGCCGACGGCACGCCCATGGTGCCCCCCGGGATGGCCGTCCCGTAGCAGGTCTCGCCGGTGCGCACGAAGAAGTCGCCGCCGAAGTCCCAGCGGTACAGGGAGTAGACCCGGGTGTCCAGGCCTCCGCCCCAGTCCAGGGCATCCCCGGCCGGCGAGGCGAAGCGCATGCGCAGCGGCGGCGACACCGGAACCGTGTTCAGGATGGGATCCAGCGGGGCGCAGTCGGAGCCGTTGATCAGGCCATCGCCGTCGGCGTCCGGGTCGCAGGCGTCACCCATCCCGTCGGCGTCCCGGTCGAGCTGATTGGCGTTGGCCACCGCCGGACAGTTGTCCACGTTGCCGCACACGCCGTCCCCGTCGGCATCGTTGGCCGGGTCCGCCGGGCAGGCTTCGCAGGCGTCGCCGATCCCGTCGGCGTCGGCATCGGCCTGGCCCGGGTTGGCCACCGCCGGGCAGTTGTCCACGTTGCCGCACACACCGTCCCCGTCGGCATCGTTGGCCGGGTCCGCCGGGCAGGGATCGACGCAGTCGGCCATCCCGTCGCCGTCGGTGTCGGGGAACCCCTCGTCCACGACATCGTCGCAGTTGTTGTCCACCCCGACGCACACCTCGGGCTGGGGCACGCAACCGGCGCCGAACTCGAAGGCGCCCACGTCCACATCGCCGGCCACCGGGCTGTTGGGGTTGCCGTCGCCGTCCACTCCGCGCGGGTTGTTGTCGAAGTCCACCGCCGGCGCCACGCTGGCCAGCCCCTTGTCCACCGCCGGGGAGCCCGCTTGCAGGTGATAGTCCCCCGTCGACTTGCTGACGAAGAGGGGATCGGCGGCGAAGTTGCCGTCCACGCCGATGGTGTTGCCGTCGTTGCGGTCGCCAGCGATGGCGTTCTTGTTGTTGCCGAAGAAATCGTTGTACCGGATCAGCGGGTCCCAGCCCGGGGTCAGGTCGAAGGTGTAGATGCCACCACCGTTGCCGAAGGTCCGGAGGGTGTTCCCCTCGATGATGTCGTTGGAGATGTCCACCGTGAGGTTGGAGTTGCTGGGGGCGATGTAGATGCCACCGCCCAGGTTGCCATCGTTGCCCGTGATGGTGTTGTTGATGAGGTCGGTGGTGTTCTGGTAGATGTACACGCCGCCGCCGGTGCGGGAGACGTTGCCATCGATGACGTTGTTGGTCACCTTGACCTTGGCTGAGGTCCCGGGCAGGGTGAGCAGGCTCAGGCCGCCGCCGGTGGTGTCCGAGACATTTCCGTAAATGACGTTGCCGTCGAAGACGGCACCGGGCTGGCTGGAGTCGCCGGGCCAGATGGACACCCCGCCGCCGTGGCCGACGGAATAGGCCAGGGCCTCGTCACCGGTGATGTTGTTCTCGATGAGGTTGTCGGTGACGGTGGGAGACGAGTTGAAGCCCACGGCGATGCCGGCGCCGTAGGCGAAGGTCAGGTTCCCCGAGGTCCCGGCCGGTGGGACCGCCTGGTTGCCCGAGATGACGTTGCCGCTGATGATGGGCTGCCCCACCGCCGAGTAGATGCCGGCGCCGGTGAACTCATTGCGCGGCCCGGCCAGGATGTTGCCGGTGATGACGTTGTTGGTGATGGTGGGCGAGCTGAACACGAAGATGCCGCCCCCGGCCACCTTCACCGTCTGGATCAGCCCGGCGCCGCCGGTGAGGGTGAAGCCGTCCAGCACCGTGGACGGCGTGTGCCCCGAGGCGAAGGTGACCACGCTGCACTGGTTGCCGGCCCGCTTGGTGCAGAAGTTGCTGTCGGTGCAGGGCCGGCCCGCGGCGTTGATGGTGGTGACCCCCGGCCCCCCCTGGGAGACGAGGCTGACGCCGGGGCGCATCCGTACCGCCTCCAGGTAAACGCCCGGCGCCACGCTGACGGTGTCGCCCGAGGCGGAGGCGCAGATGGCGTCCTGGATTCTGCAGTACGGGTTGGCCAGGGTCCCGGCGCCGGTGGCCGGGCAGGTGTTGTCATCCACGTAGCGGGTGGTGGCGGTGACCGCCTCTTCCTGGGGCGGACCCTGGGCCGCCGCCGGGAGCAACCCCCCCAGCGCCGCCAGGCACGCCACGATCCACCGCATCCGGCCCGGCCCCGGCCGGCGGCCGGAGACCGGGGCCTCAGCCCCGTCTTGCACGCGGGATCCCCCTCCTGCGCGCCGCTGCCCTCCATCCCACAGGTGCGTCCGGAGGCTTCCGGTCCCCGGATCGGCGGCGGCTGGACCTCGTTGTCGTCGCCGCTGTTTATACGGCGATCGCCAAGAAAGTCAAAGGTCCTGGTGAGTGACCTTAGCACGGCCCGCCCTCCCCCGGCGCGCGGCAGGGGCCGCCGCCGGTCACGCGCGCCGTCACCACCGGCCTGAACCGCCCGCCCGGCACGGCCCGCTCGCGCCCCGGAAGCCCCTGGCGGAGCGCGCGGACCGGACCCTCGCTCCGCAGCAAATGTCCAGATTTCCCTTGACATATGCGGGGAGCGTGGTAGATTTCCGGCGTCATTCTGCATCCTGCTGCTCTCAGGAGGGGGATAAGTATGTCGAGATTTGTCAGGGGGTTAGGGGGTCTGGTCCTGGGTCTGGGCCTGGTGCTGATCGTCCAGGGCCACCCGGCCCAGGTGGCGGAGGCCGGCTCCACCGGGCGCGAGTTCTCGCGCTGCGTCAAGACCTGCAACGACACCAGCAAGGCCTGCGGCATCCGCTGCGATTCGACCTGCGAGGAGCTGTTCCCGGGTCGCGGCTCGGACTTCAGGGCCTGCAAGACCGAGTGCAAGGACACTTGCGTGGCGGAGAGCGCTGACTGCAAGCTGGTCTGCCAGAACATCAAGGACCAGCCGTCACCTGAAGAGCCCTGATCCCCGGGTCTGAGCCAGTCTAGGGGATAGACGCTCCTCCCGCCCTGGGAGGCGCCCGCCGCGGCGCGCTCAACGGCCTGCGGCGCCGGCCGCCTTCCTGAGGCGCTGGAGGAGCTTCTGCGTCTGCTCCTCCTCCGGCGCGATCTCCTCCACCACGCGCGCCGCGGCCAGAGCCTCGGACCAGCGTTGCTGCCGCTCCAGCAGGCTCGCAAGGGCCAGGTGCGCCCCGGGCTCCCCCGGGAAGCGCCGCGTCCCCACCCGGTAGGTCTGCTCCGCCTCGCCGGCACGCCCCATCCGCTCCAGCTGCCGCCCCAGCGCCAGCAGCGCCGCCAGGCTGTCGGGACGGCCGCGCCGGTACGCCTCCAGATCGGCCAGGGCGCCGGCGTCGTCCCCGGTCTCGCGCCGGGCCGCGGCGCGGTGATAGAGGGCCACGTCCCAGCCACGGGTCCCACTCCCTGCGGCGATCACGCGCTCCAGGTACGGGAGAGCCTCGGCGTGGCGGCCGGCCCCGAACAACAGCATCCCCACCGCCAGGTCGCACTCGGCGTGGGCCTCCTCACCTCCCAGCGCCCGCAGCTCCAGGAAAGCCTGGACGGCCGCCTCGGTCTGCCCCAGCCGGCGGTGCAGTTCGGCCCGCGCGCGCACCAGCACCGCCGGCGGAAAGGCACCGCTGCGTCCGGCCTCCTCCATCCCGGCCAGGGCCGCGCCGGCGAACGGCTCCAGCAGTCCGGCGGCGGCGAGGATGGGGTGCACCGACGGGTCCGGCATGAGGGCGAAGGCCTGGCGGATCTCCTCGCGCGCCGCGTCCTTGAAGCCGCGCTCGGCGTAGAGGCGCGCCAGGAAGTCGTGGTAGAAGTAGAAGGCGGGCTCCCGCTCCAGCGCCTTGCGCGCGGCGGCGGCCACCACCGGATCCTCCGGTTGCACCTCCACAGGCCGGGCCGGGACCGCATCGCCGCCGGATGCCACGCGCTCCTCGCCCCCGGCGGGCGCTGTCTCCTCTCCCGGGTCCGGCTCGGGATTCTCCTCCCCGGCCGCCCGCAGGCGCTCCAGCCGCTCCCGGCCGCGCTGGTGGGCGCCGTGCAGCTCCGCCACGTTGAACCAGGCCCAGGCGTCGGCCGGGTTGAGATGGATGGCGGCCGCCAGGTGCTGCACCCCCGCCGCCAGCAGTGCCCCATCGTCGCCCGCCTCGTGACCTGGGACGGGAAGGCCGTTGGCCAGCGCCAGCCGCAGCACCCGCGCCTGCAGGATCCGCGTCGGCGCATCCTCCGGGCGCCAGGCGGCGGCCGCCGCCAG
>JBFGDW010000221.1:0-5945 GCA_041580435.1 Candidatus Polarisedimenticolia bacterium
CGGCGCCTAGTGGATGGTCCGGGCAGCCCGCGGCGGCCGCGCAGCGGCGGCCGCGTCCCACCGCTGCGCATCGGCGGCCACGTGGTGGAGCCTGGCGACTCGGCCCGGCTGGAGCTGCCGGTGGCGCGCCTTCCCACCCAGACCTACCTGTCCCTGCCGGTCTGTGCCGTCCACGGCGCCCGGCCGGGGCCCACGGTATGGCTCAGCGCCGTGCTCCACGGCGACGAGCTGGCCGGCGTGGAGATCATCCGGCGGGTGCTGGAGCGGCTCTCGGCGCCACGCCTCGAGGGCAGCCTCATCGCCGTGCCCATCGTGAACGTGTTCGGGTTCATCAGCCAGTCCCGCTACCTTCCCGATCGGCGGGATCTGAACCGCAGCTTCCCGGGCTCCGCCCGGGGATCCCTGGCCGCCCGTCTGGCCAACCTGTTCATGACCGAGGTGGTCAAGCAGTGCACCCACGGCATCGATCTGCACACCGGTTCCAGCCACCGTCGCAACCTGCCCCAGATCCGCGCTGATCTGGATGACCCTGACACGCGGCGCATCGCCGCGGCCTTCGGTGCCCCGGTCATGATCCACTCCCGCGTGCGGGACGGATCGCTGCGGGAGGCGGCCACCCGCTACGGCATCCCCACGCTGGTCTACGAGGGGGGAGCGCCGCACCGGTTCGACGACTTCGCCGTGGAGGCCGGCGTCAAGGGTGTGCTGCGGGTGCTCACGGCCCTGGGGATGGGGCGCTTCGCCCAGCCGGCGCGCTCCCGCTCCCTGGTGGCCCCCTCCAGCTTCTGGGTGCGGGCGCGGCGCAGCGGCCTGTTCCGCACCACGGTGACCCTGGGCGACCAGCTCGGGGAGGGGGACCTGTTGGGGATCATCTCCGACGCCTTCGGCGACGTCGCCCTGGACGTCCGGGCCACCGAGGGGGGGACGGTCATCGGCCTGGCTCTCAACCCGCTGGTGAGCCAGGGGGACGCCCTGGTGCACCTGGCGCGCACCGGGCGCTAGCCTCCGGGAGCGTGGAGCTCCTCCGTACCCCCGCGCGTCGGCGGCTCCTGTTCGCCCTCCTCTACCTGAGCGAGGGGGCGCCCATCGGCCTGCTGTGGTGGGCGCTGCCGGTGTGGCTCCGGGAGGGCGGTGCCCCCCTGTCCCGCATCACCCTGCTGGCGTCCCTGCTGGCCCTCCCCTGGTCAGCCAAGATGCTCTGGGCCCCCCTGGTGGATGTCCTGCGCACGCCCCGCTTCGGCCTGCGGGGCTGGCTGGCAGCTGCCCAGTGCGGCATGCTGGTGACGCTGGCGCCCCTGCTCTGGCTCGACCTGGCCGGGAACCTCCCCATCCTTGTCCCGCTCCTGGTGCTCCATGCCCTGGCGGCCGCCACACAGGATGTCGCCATCGACGCCATGGCCATCGCCAGCACGCCCCCCTCCGAGCGGGGGCGCCTCAACGGCTGGATGCAGGCCGGCATGCTGGCCGGCCGCGCCGTCTTCGGCGGTGGCGCCCTGCTGGCGGCCGCCTGGATCGGCATCCGGGGGGTGGTCGCCCTCCTGCTGGTCACGGTGGCCGCGGTGCTGTCGCTGGTGCTCCTGGCCCGTCCACGGGAGACGGGCGGAGCGCCGCAGGCCGGCCCGCCAGGCGCCCCGGCCGCCCCGGCCAGCGCTCCCCCGGCGGACCGCGAGGGGGCTGCGCCCGAGGGCTTCGCCAGACGCCTGCGCGCGGCCTTCTCCCGCCCCAGCACCTGGGCAGGCCTGGCCTTCGCCCTCGTGGGCGGTGCAGGCTTCGAGGCCGTGGGGGTTGTGGCCTCGCCGTTCCTGCTCGATCATGGCGCGTCCCGGGACCAAGTGGGCCTGTTCTTCGCCCTGCCGGTGGTCGGGTGCCTGGTGGCAGGCAGCCTGGCCGGCGGCCGCCTGGCCGATGGCTGGGGCGCGCGCCGGGCCACGGCCCTCTCCGGCGCCGTGGTGGCGGCCCTGGTCCTGGCGCTTGCGGGCGCGGCGGCGGCCGCCGCCGGGACCGGGGGACTTGTGGTCCTCCTGTCGCTCCTCTACCTGGGAATCGGCCTGTTCACGGCCTCGTCCTACGCGCTGTTCATGAACCTCACCGATCCCCGGCTGGGCGCCACCCAGTTCAGCGCGTTCATGGGCGCCACCAACCTGTGCGAGGCGTGGGCGGCGCTGGCCGTGGGCCGCCTGGCGGCGGGCCAGGGCTACGCTGGCGCGTTTTTGGCGCTGGGGCTGGTCTCCCTGGCGTCGCTGCCGCTGCTGGCGGCCATCTCGGTGCGGTCGCGCCCGGAGCGCTTGGCCCGGTAGAGGGCGCCATCCGCCCGCTGGATCAGCTCCTCCAGGGACTCGTCGCTGCCCCGAGGGTGGAAGGCGACGCCCAGGCTGGCGGTGGCCCCCAGGGTCCTCCCCTGGAACGACACCGTCTGCTCCCCCAGGCGCCTGCGGCAGCGCTCGGCCACCAGCCTCGCTGCCGTCTCATCCACCTCGATGAGAAGCAGGCAGAACTCCTCCCCGCCGTAGCGCCCCACCACGTCGTGGCCACGCACCGAGGCCTTGAGGATCTGGGCCGCGTGCACCAGGACGGCGTCGCCGGCCGGGTGTCCGTTGCGATCGTTGATCTCCTTGAACCGATCCAGGTCGATCATGACGAACGCCAGGCTGCCGCCGTGACGCTCGGTCCGGCTGAGCTCCCGCCGGAGGCAGTCCATGAACGCCCGCCGGTTCAGGAGGCCGGTGAGGGCGTCGATCTGGGCCAGCCGCTCCAGGCGCTCGTTCTGGTGGCGCAGCCGCAGGCGGAGCTGGCGCATCTCCAGTTGCGTCCGTGCCCGGGCCACCAGCTCCCGGCCGTCGAACGGCTTGACCACGAAGTCGGCGGCGCCGGCCGCCAGCCCCCGCACCTTCGCCTCCACCTCCTGCTCGCCGGTGAGGAGGATGACCGGCACATCGTCCAGGTCGCGCCTCCCCTTCTTCATGCTCAGCAGCTTGAGGCCGTCGAAGCCGGGCATGTGGATGTCGCACAGGACCAGATCGACGGCGTGCTCCAGGAGCTGACGAAACCCCTCCATGCCGTCGGCGGCGAAGAGGCAGTCACCGGCCAGGCCGGCCTCTTGCAGGACGCGGTGGACCTCCTGGCGCACTGCCTTGCTGTCATCCACGATGAGGACGGTGGGGGGCATTCCGGGCCAATATAGGCTCCTCCATCCCGGGGTGGCTCAGGTGATCCCCCTAGCCGGGCGCCGGGTGAGTCCCGCCGCCAGGCCGGTCCCGAAGAGAAGCCCCTCGAACCCGCCCTGGAGGAGATGGGTTCGCAGCGCTGGTGGGCTCTCCCCCAGGAGGCGGCCCAGGGGGGCCAGTCCCAGAGGAGCCTCCCCGACGGGCCGCACCAGGAGATCCAGGCTCGCGCCCCCCAGGTTGCCGCCGGCCAGGGTGATCAGGACGGCCGCCCCAGCGCACCCCAGGCCGGCCAGGATCACGGCGCGCCAGCGCGCCCGCCCCCTCGGGGCCGCCATGCCGCCGCCCGCCAGCGGTGTGGTGGCCAGGGCATAGCCCAGCCCCGCACCGGCCCCGAGAGCCAGCCCCTCCGCCGCGCCGCCCACGCCGGCCAGGCTGCCCCCGAAGACCCCCTCCAGCGTCCAGCGGCCGCAGAGATTCGCCACGCCTCCCACCGCCCAGCCACCCAGCGCCCCGGCGACCATCAGGCCGGCGCGCCGGTGCGCCCGGGTGAGTGCCTCCGCTGCCGACAGGCCGGCCCCCACCCCCGCCGCGCCGATGCCGCCCACCAGCGCGCCGATGGTGGCGTAGATCACCGGCTGGTGCGCCGGCCGCGACGGTTCCAGCAGGAGGAAGAGGGCCCCCTCAACCAGGCCGGCGGCGATGCCCGCCAGCGCGCCTCCCGCGGCGGCGGCACCCCATCGCCGCCCTGCCAGGCGGGCGGCGCGCCGCGCCCGCAGGCGCACCAGGTGAAGCAGGGTGGCGGCGGGCGCCGGCCCCGAGAGGATGGGCACCGGGCCCGCCCCCGGGACCTCCCAGCGCGCCTCCCGCATCCAGGCCCGCGCCCGGGCCTCGCCAGGATGGCCAGCCAGGGCCACCAGGGCCGCCGCCGTGCCTGCGGCGTGGAGCGCCTCTGCGGCGTCGCGACTGTCCTCTTCTGCCTCGGCGGCCAGGAGCCGACCTGCCAGCTCGGCCATGCCGGGGGCCGGCGCCTCCTCCTCCTGGCCGGGGGCCGGGGCGGGGGCCGGCAGCGGCGCGCCATCGTCCTCCTCTGTCACCGGCGCGAAGATGAACTGATAGCCATGGCGGGAGACGGTGCGGATGAAGCGCGGCTGGCGCGGATCGTCGCCCAGCGCGCGGCGCAGCGTGCGCACCGCCTGGGTGAGGGCGCCGTCCGACACGACCACGTCGTTCCAGACCCGGTCAAAGATCCGGGAGCGGTCCACGGCCTGCCTCCTGGTCTCCACCAGCACCAGCAGCAGGTCCAGGTACCGGGGGATGAGCGGCACCTCCCGGCCGTCGCGCAGCAGCAAGCGCCGGGCCGGGGAGAGGGTGTAGGGACCGAAGCGATAGCGGGGCATGCCGGCGGATCCTCCAGCGCGGGCGTCGCGGCCCGGCCTCGGGCCCAGGCTACTTCTTCTTGCGGGTGGCGGCCGGCTTGCGGGTGCCCCGGGTCGCGCCCTTCTTCACGGGGCTCTTGCGGCCAGCCGCCTTGCGGGTGGCGGCGGCACTCTTGCCCGGGGCCGCCTTGCGGGTGGCGGCGGCATTCTTGCCCGGGGCCGCCTTGCTCCGGGCGGCCGTCGCGCTGCCGGGGGCCGGTGGGACTGGGGCGGGCTCCGGCACCGGCTCCGGGGGCGCGTCCAGCGCCCGGATCTGCCGCTTGGTGGCCACCAGCCGGTAACTCTGCTCCACCAGGGCAGCCACCTCGTCCCAGTCCATGAGGGTGGCCAGCTGCAGGCAGGTCCAGCCGTGCTGACCGCCGTAAGGGGCGAAGAAGAAGCGGGGGTCCCGGCAGAGGCGGGCCTGTTCCTCCAGTGTGGCCTTGAAGCAGATGCAGCGCCGGCCGCTGTAGTGGTCCAGGACCGCGAACGTCTTCCGACCCACCTGAAAGGTCGGGTTGCCGAAGGTGCGCGTCTCGTGGCTCTCGGGGAACTCCAGGCAGATCCGGCGCAGGTGCTTCAGGGGCTCTCCGGCGCCGAGCCGCGCCGGGGGTTTGTCGGGCTTTTTCATTCACCCTCCTAGCGCCGCCCCTCCCCGGCGCCGCCGCGTTGCCCCTGAGACTAGGGAATCGATGACGAAATCGCAATACGGAACGGCCGAAAACTATGCAAAAATCAGATTTGTAATAGCCATAAACTTCATATTTCATATATTCCACACCAGGAGAGACCCTGGTGAAAAGACCCTGCTGGCCATGCGCGCGCCTCCCTGCGTGGGGCGCGCTCCTTCTCTTGGTGCTCGCGGCCCCGCCGCCGCTCAACGCCGCCACCGTGCGGACCTCGCTGCAGGCCCGTGCGAGCGCCGGGTACGACTCCAATCCCCTGCGCCTCCGCGACGCGGGCCCCGGCGGCACCTTCGGCGAGCTGCGCCTGAGCACCGGCGCCGGCGTGGTGGTGAACCCGCGGCTGGCATTCCTGGTTGATGCCGGCGCCGTCACGCGCCGTCACGACGGCGAGGCGGCTCACGCCAACATGGACACCTGGGACCTGCGCGCCGGCCTCCGCCTCGCTCCCATCCGCGGCCAGCGGCACCGGCTGCAGGTGGACGCGGGCGCCACCTACGAGGGGCGCCGGCTCACCTTCACCGACCGGGCCACCGGCGCGCCGTACGTGATCACCGAGGATCCCAATGCCAACCCGCCGCTGACCCGTGCCATCGGCGAGCGCCTGGACGCCGACGCCACCGGCGCCTACCTGGACCTGCGCTGGACCCTGGGCCCGCGGCTGGCGCTGTTTGCACGGAGCC
>JBFGDW010000222.1:0-5938 GCA_041580435.1 Candidatus Polarisedimenticolia bacterium
GACCCGCCGCCCGCCCGGCCTCCGCCTCCCGGGTGGAGATGACCGAGCTCATCATCCCCGAGGACACCAACACCTACGGGAATGTCTTCGGGGGGCGCGTCATGGAGCTCATCGACAAGGCCGCTGCCATCGCCTCATTGCGTCACTGCCGCACCGGCATCGTCACCGCCTCCCTGGACAGCCTGGACTTCATCCATCCCATCAAGCTGGGAAACATCATCACCTTGCTGGCGCAGGTCAACCGAGCCTGGAGCTCCTCCATGGAGGTGGGGGTGAAGGTCTTCTCCGAGGACGCCCTCACCGGCGAGCGGGTCCACACCTGCACCGCCTACCTCACCACCGTCGCCCTGGGGGATGACGGCCGGCCCGCTTCCGGCGTCCCGGCCATCCGGCCGCGCACCGCCGCCGAGCGGCGGCGCATGGCCGATGCGGAGCTGCGCCGCCAGCGCCGTCTGGAGCGTGTGGCCCAGCGCCGCCAGCGGGCGGCGGCCTCCCGCGCCGGGGGCGGCGCCCGCAAGCGTGAGGTCCGGAACGGCTAGTTGAAGAAGACCGCGGGGGAGGCCAGGAGGGTTACGCCCTCCACCGTCACCGAGACGACGGCCGTGGTGGGGACCAGGCTGACCAGGGAGACCTGGTAGGTGCCGTTGCCCAGATCGGTCACGTCGCCGTCGATCTCCGCCCCGCCCAGGAGGGACGGGTCCAGCCGCAGCGCCAGCTTGCCGCCCAGGGGCCAGCCGCCGGCGTCAAGGACGGTGATCCGGACCAGGGCCTGGCTGACGCCGTCCGACGGCACGGTCCCGGCCGGCGCCACCACGGTGCTCAGCACGGGATCCACAGGCGCGGCCCAGAGCCCGTCGTCGAAGCCGACGCGCACGGTGGCGCCATCGGGCATGAGGGCGACGGTGAGGGGGTGGGAGGCGCCGGAGCCGTCGAGCACCTGCAGGTAGCACAGCGGGTCGGGGCAGGCGCCGGCCGGCACAGTCACCGGCGAGGTGACGTCGGTGAGCAGCAGCGGTGCCGCGGCGATGGAGACGGCCTGGCCCGCCAGGCGCAGCCCGAAGGTGGGCACGAGGGACGCATTGCGCGGGTCGAAGCCGGGATGGGTCAGACGCAGGCCGACGGCATCCACGAACACCTGGGCGCCATCATCCGGCCCCTTCCTCTTGCACATGATGTCCACCGAGATCAGTCCGGCCAGGTCGGCGGCGGTGAAGTCCCGGAGGAGGGAGAAGTTGGCTGTCACCATCCCGGCGGATGCGGGCCCGATGTAGCGGTTCAGAGCCGGCTGGGAGATCGCCACCGGCCCCACGCGCTGTCCATTGACCATGAGGGTGAGGCTGAGGCGGTTGTTGGTGACGGGGGCGGTCAGGTAGAGATGGAGGACCACCTCCACCTTGCTGATCCCCACCGCGGGCAGGGAGGCGTTGAAGCCACTGAAGGACCCCTTCCGCGCGGCCCCGGTCCACTCCCCGCGGGCGAAGGTCGCGTTGGGACCGCCGGTGTGGTCATGGGCGCTGGCGTGATTCACGAAGGAGACCGGACCGGTGCCCGGGGCCGTGGCCCAGAACGTGGTGCTCTGGGCGGCGGCGGCAGCGGGGGCCGCCACCGCCAGCAGCAGGCTCAGGGCGAGATTGGTGGCGCGGGGTTTCATGCCCTGCATCCAAGCAGGAAGCGTGCCATGGGCGCGGACACCCCGCGTGCACGGCCTGGATCTCTTCAAGTAATTGATTGCACGACATTTGATCAGATTGGTCGCCGTGGGCGCGGCGGTCGGAGACGGCCACGGGCCGCCTCCAGATTGGGGTGGCGCGCCCGTCTCATGCACAGTTCCTGGACGCCCAATCCGGCACCTGTCTAGGATCCTGACAGGGCCGGTCCTTCTCTCCGGGGTCTCTGCAGCCCCCCACACGGGCCCGTACAGCAACTGGGCACCCGGACCGCTGAAAGCGGCTGCGAGCGCCGCCCGCGGGCGCTTGCGGCCGCGGGCCCACGTGTTATTCTTGCGATCCTATGGACAGTTACAGGACCGTAAGCGAGCTTCAGGATGCCCTGCGGGGGGTGGTGGGCCTCTCGCCCCGCTTCCAGCTGGAGGACGCCGCCGCGCTCCGCCAGCGCCACCTGGACCGCCTGGCCTACACGGCGGTGTTCGCCCCCGACGCTGGCGTCCGCGATGCCGCCCGCTGGATCATCCGCCAGGCGGCGGCCGCCGCCGGCGCCTGGTCGGCCTCCATCCAGGATCTGTACGCCGCCCGCGGACGGGGGGAATGCGCCGGGTTCACCGTGCCGGCCATCAACATCCGGGGCATGACCTACGACGTGGCCCGGGCGGTCTTCCGCGCGGCCCTGGGCCTGGATGTGGGCGCCGTCATCCTGGAAATCGCCCGCTCGGAGATCGGCTACACCGAGCAGCGTCCGGCCGAGTACACCGCCGTGGTGACGGCGGCGGCCCTCCGGGAGGGGTTCACCGGCCCCCTCTTCCTCCAGGGGGATCACTTCCAGTTCAACGCCAGGAAGCATGCCGCCGATCCGGAGGCCGAGACCCGGGCGGTGCTGGAGCTCACCCGCGAGGCGGTGGCGGGTGGATTCCTCAACATCGACATCGACGCCTCGACGCTGGTGGATCTCTCCCAGCCCACGGTGCCCGAGCAGCAGCGGGTCAACTTCGAGCGGGCGGCCCAGTGCACCGCCGTCATCCGGGAGATCCAGCCCGCCGGGGTGACCATCTCCGTGGGCGGCGAGATCGGTGAGGTGGGCAAGAAGAACTCGACGCCCGAGGAGCTCACCGCCTTCATGGACGGCCTGGGGCGCACGCTGGAGGAGCGCGGCGTGCCCGGGCCGGGACCCTCCAAGATCAGCGTGCAGACCGGCACCAGCCACGGCGGGGTGCCGCTGCCCGATGGGAGCGTGGCCCAGGTGAGCATCGACTTCGACACACTGGCGGAGCTGTCGCGCCTCTCCCGGGACCGGTATGGCATGGCCGGTGCGGTGCAGCACGGCGCCTCCACCCTGCCCGAGTCCCTCTTCGACCGCTTCCCGCAGGTGGAGACCGCCGAGATCCACCTGGCCACCGGCTTCCAGAACATCATCTACAGCCACCCGGCTTTTCCGACGGATCTACGGGAGGCCATCGACGCCCACCTGCGCCAGGCCCACGCCGACGAGCGCAAGTCCGGCCAGACCGATGAGCAGTTCCTGTACAAGACGCGCAAGAAGGGGTTTGGTCCCTTCAAGCAGGCCATGTGGGACATGGACGCCGGCGCCCGGGGTGCTTTGGGCGAGGCGCTGGAAAAGCAGTTCGCCCTCCTCTTCCGCAAGCTGGGGGTCACCGGCAGCCGGGAGACGGTGGCCCGCGTCGTCAAGCGGGTGGACGTCCCGCTGCCGCCTCCAGCCGGCCTCTGAGCGTGCCCACCCGCTCGCCGACGCTGACCCAGTTCATCCGTGAGCGGGAGAGCTCCGCCCGGGAGGCCAGCGGCGAGTTCACCTTCCTGATGAACGGCATCGCCCTGGCCGCGAAGCTCATCGGCCGGGAGGTGAGCAAGGCGGGCCTGGTGGACATCCTGGGCCTGGCCGGCCGGCGCAACGTCCAGGGCGAGGAGGTCCAGAAGCTGGACGAGTTCGCCCACACCATCATGGTGCGCTCGCTCCAGCGCACCGGGGCGGTGGCCGTGATGGGCTCGGAGGAGGCCGAGGACCCCATCCCGGTGGAGCCCCCCTCGGTTTGCGGCAAGTACGCGGTGCTGTTCGATCCCCTGGACGGCTCCTCCAACATCGACGTGGGCGCCCCCATCGGCACCATCTTCTCGGTGCACCGGCGCCTCGCGGGGACCGGGCCTGGCGGGATGGCCGATCTCCTCCGGCCCGGAAGGGAGCAGGTGGCCGCGGGCTATGTGGTCTACGGCTCCTCAACGCTCTTCGTCTACTCCACGGGCCAGGGGGTGCACGGCTTCACCCTGGACCCGGGCCTCGGCGAGTTCCTCCTCTCCAGCGAGGACATGCGCCTGCCACTCCGTGCTCCCCTCTACTCCATCAACGAGGCCAACGCCGCCCACTGGGAGCCGCCGGTGCGCCGCTGGGTGGAGGCCCTCAAGGCGCCCGGCCGCAAGCCGGCGCTCACCGCCCGCTACATCGGCTCGCTGGTGGCCGACTTCCACCGCAACCTGGTGCGAGGCGGCGTCTTCGCCTACCCCGCCGACACCAAGGACCCGGGAAAGCCCCGGGGAAAGCTGCGCCTGCTGTACGAGGCGGCCCCCCTGGCCTTCCTGGCCGAGCAGGCCGGCGGCGCCGCCAGCGACGGGGAGCGTCCCATCCTGGACATCCAGCCGGAGACGCTGCACCAGCGCACGCCGCTGTTCATCGGGAGCAAGGACGAGGTGGAGGCCGTGGAGCGCTTCCACCGCGAGGGCGCGCAGGGCTAGGTGCCGGCGTCCAGGACCCGCTCCAGGGCGCGGGCAAGCTCCGGATCGCCGTCCTCCACCACCCCGTTCCGCCGCCACACCAGCACCCCCTCGGCGTCGAACAGGAAGGTGCCGGGCAGGAAGCTGAGCCCGAACACCGACGAGGCCCGGTCCTCGGGATCGTGGAGGGTGGCGTAGGGGACCTTCTCCTCCTCAAGCAGCCGCCGCACAGCCGGACGCGCCGCGGCCTCGTCCACGCTCACGCCGACCACAGCCAGTCCCCGCTCCCGGTACCGCCGGTGGACGTCGGCAAGCGCCGGGATCTCGGCCCGGCACGGGGCGCACCAGGTGGCCCAGACGTTGAGGAGCACCGGCTGCCCGCGGAAGGAGGCCAGCTCCACCGCCCGCCCCTCCAGGTCCCGGGCGGCGTAGGCCGGCGCCCGCGACCCGGGTCGGCCGTCCCACGACCGCGCCTCGGGGCGGGGCGTCGTGGCCGCCCCGGCGGCCGCAGCGGGGATGAGGGAGGGGTCGAGAAGGGCGCTGGCCAGGCGCGTGGGCTTGCCCCCCAGGGTCCAGACCAGCAGCGGGCGGTCCCCGGCCGGGGCCAGCCGCGGGAAGCCGCTGCTGCGCGCCGCCAGGGTCTCGGTGAGGATGACCGCCGGGCCGGGGAGCGCGTCGTCCGGGGCGAGTCGCCGCGCCCGCAGCGTGGCGCCCTCCCCCTCCCCGGCCTCCAGCCAGACCACCAGCACGCCGCCACCGTCCCAGATCAGATCGGTGCGGCCCAGGGGACGGCCCTCGTCCACCCGCACCGGCGGAGAGAAGGTGGCCCCGCCGTCCCGGGAGAAGGCGACTCGCACCTGCGGCTCGTTGCCGGGCGCCGTGTACCAGGCCACCGCCAGGCTGTCCGCCTCCCCGGGACGGGCCGCCACGGCCGGGCCGTTCACAGGGCAGCCCGGCACGACCCATCCATCCACGTGCACCGGGGCGGGCTCACTCCACCCGGAGGGTGTGCGCCGCACTATGGAGATGTCCCGGACCTCGTCGGCCGTGCGATCCCGGTAGACCACCACCGGGCCCGCCGCGGCCACCGCTGCCGACGTGCGGCAGCACTCGCAGACGCGGGCGTCCAGGACCGTCTCACCGCCGGGGGTTCCCTCCACCAGGGCCGTCCGCAGCGACATCTCGCCGTCCTCGTGCGTGGCCATGGCTTGGCCGTCCAGCCAGAAGACGCGCACGCCGCTCCCCTCGGGAACCAGGGAGACGAAGCCGTGCTCGCTGGCGCTGTCGTCGACGTGCACCCGCCCCAGCCGCGTCCACTCCCCGGGTCCCTCACGGCGGGCCATCTCCACGTGATAGCTGTAGGTCCCCGCCCCCGCCCGGCGCAGCCAGTGGGCGTAGAGCCGGCCGCCGGCCACCGGCAGCACCGCCGGCACGTCGGCCCAGTTGGCGAAGAAGTCCGCCCCCTCCACCACCGTCTCCGGCGCGCTCCACGCCACCGCGCCGCCGGAGGACTCCAGGCGCGCCAGGCGGACCGCCTGGTGCTC
>JBFGDW010000223.1:0-5888 GCA_041580435.1 Candidatus Polarisedimenticolia bacterium
CCGGCGGTGGCGTTCTGGCTGGAGCAGAGCCGGGGCGGCGGGGCGGTGGTGACGCTCACCGAGGACGAGATCCGCCGGCTGGAGTCGCTGGGCTACGTGATGCGGTAGCCCGATGTGCGGCGGCGGCCAGCGGGGGGAAGAGCGGGCGGGCGGCCTGTCCCGGCTGGAAGGGCGCCTGGGGCACCGCTTCCGCGATGAGTCCCTCCTCGAGCGCGCCCTCACCCACAGCTCGGCCAGTCACGAGGCCGGGGGCTCCCTCCCCTCCAACGAGGCGCTGGAGCTGCTGGGGGACGCGGTGCTGGGGCTGCTGGTGGCCCACGCGCTGCTCAGCCTGGCTCCAGACAGCGACGAGGGGGCGCTGTCGCGGTGGCGGGCATCGCTGGTGCGCCGGCGCTCCCTGGCGGCCCTGGGGCGGCGGCTGGAGGTGGGGCGCCACCTGCGCCTGGGGCAGGGGGAGGAGCAGGGAGGGGGGAGGGAGCGGGACTCGCTCCTGGCCGACGCCACCGAGGCGCTGGTGGCCGCCCTCTATTTGGATGGGGGCCTGGAGGTGGCGCGCCGCTTCGTCCAGAGGGAGATGGGCGCCGAGCTCATGGCCCTGGCAGGGGGCGGCGCGGAGGCCGGCCGGGACCCCAAGAGCGCCCTGCAAGAGCGCCTGCAGGCCGGGGGCGGGCCGCCCCCGGAGTACCGTCTGCTGGCGGCCGACGGCCCGGCCCACGCACCACGTTTCCGGGTCCAGGTGGTTCACGAAGGGCGCATCCTGGCCGAGGCCGAGGGGGGCAGCAAGCAGGCCGCCGAGCTGGAGGCGGCGCGGCGCGCGCTGCAGGGGCTGGATGAGGGGGGCCAGCCCCGGGGCGCCTGAGCCCGGGCCGCGGGTCCCGGCGGGCCGGCGCGGCGCGCGGGCCCATCTGGCGGTATGATCCAGGTCAATCCCGGCGGGAGGTGAGCATGCCTCGGGCCGCACCTCAGGAAAGGGCATCGGCGCGCGCCGGTCCATGGTTGCGTTGCCGCACCCTGCCCGCGCTGGCGATTCTCCTGGTCTGGTCCAGCGGGGAGCGGGCCCGGGCGGCCGCCCCCGAGGTCCAGGTGACGCCCCAGCTGGTGGAGATCAGCCCGGACTGCGCCCAGTTCGGCGCGCCCAGATGCGCCACGCCCGGGCATGCCACCCTGGAGATCACCTACCGGCTGGGGGCGCCGGCCATGGAGCCAGGCGGCGGCATCGCGGTCTCCCTGGGCGATGTCCTGGGGGGACGCTACAGGCGACGCGGGCGCTTCCGCTGGGCCGACCTGCAGAGCACCCGCCCCCAGGACAGCGAGTTCGTCACGGCGCGGACCAGCCGGCCCGGTGTCGCCGCCGGGATCCTGATCGCCACCACGCCCGACGGCGGGACCGAGGCGGTGGCGCTGGTCACGGGACGGCTTCTTCTCGGAGATGAGATCGTGGTGACCCTGGGCGATCGATCAGGGGGAGGGCCGGGCATGCGGGCCCCCGGGGTGCCGTTCCGGACCTCCGTCCTGGTGCGAGAGAACCTGCAGGGCGCCGGCGGCCTGTTTCGCTACCTGGATGAGGCCTACGGCTTGCCCTTCCCGGCCGTGGAGACCCACGGGCAGCCGGCCGACAACCTCCTCATCACGCTCCCGTCGGAGGCGAGGCCAGGAGAGGCCGTGACCCTCACCCTGCGTGCCGTCAAGGGTTGCGAGGGGATCGAGAGCAGCGCCGTGCCCGTCCGGGATCATGTGGGTGCCGTGCGCCTCCTCGCCAGCGACCCGCTGGTCCAGATCCCGCAGGCGATCCAGTTCACCCCCGAGGACCGTGGCGTCCTCAGGGTGCCCATCGTGTTCGCCACGCCAGGCTGGCACCGGGTCTGGGTCGGCCGGGGCCCGGGATCCGCGTGCACCGAGGACGGCGACCCCGCCGGGGTCAGCAATCCCATCCGGGTGGGCGGGTCGCCGGGACCGGAACGGACGCTGTGGGGCCTGCTCCATGTGCACAGCGGCCGCTCCCGGGATGGAGCCGGCGAGACCGAGGAGGCGTTCCGCTCGGCCCGGGAGGAGGGCGCGCTGGACTTCCTGGCCGTCTCCGATCATTGTGATTCCGCCCGGTATGATTTCAACGAGTCGGGCCGCATTAGCGATCTCTTCGACGATCCCGGCACGTTCACCACCTTCCGGGCCTTCGAGTGGACCGATGGGATCGCCGGCCACCGGCACGTGATCTACCCGGACAGCGGGGCCGGGCAGGCGCCGTGCCACCTCATCGAGACGGCCACCCAGGGGCTCGTGGAGGCGCCGACCCTCGTGGACCTGGACCGGGAGGCGGCGGCGGCAGGGGCCGTGACCATCCTGCATCACACGCTGTGGGCGCGCTTCGTGGAGGCCTTCTCCTTTGGAGACCCGCTGGCTCCTCCCGGCACCCAGAAGCTCCTGGAGGTGCACTCCGCCCATGGCCGGTCGGAGTTCTTCAACAACGAGCCGTACCTGATCCACGGGGATCCCGACTCCCAGCAGCCTCCCTCCACCCCCAGCTCCTTTCAGGACGCCCTCCGCCTGGGATTCAGGCTGGGCGTCACCGCAGGCTCGGACAACCACCTGTCCCAGGCGGATTCCTACGTCGCCCTGAACCCCGGCACCCGGAACGTCCGCTTTGCCCGGCAGGGTCTCACGGCGGTCCTGTCCGGGAGCATCTCCCGGCCGGCCCTGTTCGAGGCGCTCCGCCAGCGGCGCTCCTACGGGACCACCGGCGCACGGATCTGGATGCGCTTCGAGGCCAACGGGCGCCCCATGGGGTCGGTGATCCGCGGCGCCGGCTCCCTGATCCTCCGGGTGGAGGTGCAGGGGACGTCAGCCATCAAGCGGATTGTCCTGGTCCGCGACGGCGTGGAGGAGTCCGCCCTGTGGACTCCGGTGCCTGACTCGCTGGGCGCGTGTGTTCTTTTCCACGTGGAGCGGAGCTCCCGGCGGGACACGCAGGAGCACTCCTACTACGTCCGGGTGGAGCAGGTGGACGATCACATGGCCTGGAGCAGCCCCATCTGGCACGCGCCGCGCACCGCCACAGGCCCTGGCCGCCGGATCCTGGCGCCCCGGGACGGACGGCGCGCATCGGCCTTCCATCGTCCGGAGATCGTGAGTGCGGAGTGCCCTGCAGCTCCCTGAGGGGCGTCCCGGGCCGTCCCGGGGCCGCGCGCTGGGAGCGCTGCTGTTCCTCCTCGCGCCGGCCATCCCGGTCTGCATCGCCCACGAGACCCTAGAGGCGCACTCGGGCAGGCCGCAGCATCCGCCTGTGTGGGTGGTGCTGGATGTTCAGGACCGCCAGGGCGCCCTGGGGGCCGTCGCCCACAAGCTGGGCGCGGGTGCGGCGGCGAGTCTTGCCGCCGTGACGCAGCCGCCCTGGCCTGCCGCGGTGAAGACTCCCCCTGACGTCCGGGGCCCCGTGCAGGCGGGGTTCTCCCTCTTCCCCGACGGGCGCTTCCTGCTGCTGCCCGCCGCGGGCGGGAGCCCGGCCCCCGCGGATCTGCTGCGCATGTACCTCCACGAGGATGCCGTGCCGGTGACCCGGGCAGGAGTGACCTACGCGCCGGGTGAGGGCGGGGTCATGGCCCTGGACGGCGATTCCCTGATCTTCGCTTCCGGGGACCATCTGGCGGAGACGGCCCTGGCCGCCTGGAGGCAGGGGAAAGGGCCCCCGGGCGGCGACGGTCCGGCTGGAGTCGATCCTGCGCTGGGCACCATGCGGCTGGACCTGGATCTCATCCGTCGCAGCCTTTCAGGTGTGTCCCCCCACCTGACCGCCGCGGAGCTCCGGCAGGTGGCACCGGGTGGCGCCGTGCCGGCCCACGCCTACGCCCTGGCCCACCTGGTCGCCCACCTGCCGCCGGGGATCGACGAGATCACCCTTGGAATCCGGGCCGCGCCAGGGAAGCTCGTGCTGGAGTCGGAGCCGGGGCTGCCGGGCGCTGGGGCCTGCGTGCAGGAGCGGGATGAACAGTCCGCGGGTGGCGAGTGGTCCGTGCGCCTGCAGGGCCACGGCGCGTGGTCCACCCGGCTCGCCGAGACACTCCCAATGATGGCGTGGCTCCTGGATCCGCGGGCATGGCTCCAGGACGCCCTCTCCACGCTGGAGGCGCCGCCACCCACCGACGGCCGGGGCTGGCTCAGCCTCCGCGTCGAGCCCGCCGCGAGATCCGCCCTGTGGGAGCGGCACGAGGCTCGGGGCGACAGCCTGCCCCTGCGAGGCGATCACCAGCACTTCCGGCTGGCGGTGAAGGGTTTCTGCCTGGCCGCCGCCCAGGACGGCGGGAGGGCCGGCGTGGTGGTGGTCCTGACCGGGGAGCGCGCGGCGGCCTGGCTGGACCGCCTCGCCGCCTTCCAGCCGCTGGGGGAGGCGCCCGACGGAGACGCGGCTCCGGCCCCTAGACCCCGGGCTCGTTGAGCTGCTCGAAGTAGTCGGGAGGCACCAGCACCTCCCGGGGCTTGCTCCCCTCGGGTGGGCCCACGATCCCCTCGGCCTCCAGGGAGTCCATGAGGCGCGCCGCCCGGGCGTACCCCAGGCCCAGGCGCCGCTGCAGGTGGGAGACCGAGGCCTGCCCCATGGAGACCACCAGCCGGGCCGCCTTGTCGAACATCTCGTCCCGCTCCAGCACCGGCAGGCCGTCGGGGGCCAGCTCCTCCTCCTCTTCCTTGAGGATCTCCTCGTTGAAGACCGGGCGCCCCTGCTGCTTGAGGTAGGCGATGAGGCGCAGGGCCTCCGACTCCTCCATGAGGGCGCCGTGCACCCGGGAGAGGGACGCGGCGCCGGGTGGCAGGAAGAGCATGTCGCCGGTCCCCAGGAGGCGCTCCGCCCCCTTCTGGTCCAGGATGACGTTGGAGTCGGTGCGGCTGGAGACACGGAAGGCGATGCGGCAGGGGAAGTTGGCCTTGATGACGCCGGTCAGGACGTCCACCGAGGGGCGCTGGGTGGCCACCAGCAGGTGGATGCCCACGGCCCGGGCCATCTGGGCCAGCCTCTGGATGGCCGCCTCCACCTCCTTGGAGCTCACCATCATGAGATCGGCCAGCTCGTCGATGACGACGATGATGTACGGCAGCGGCTTGAGGTCCTCGGCCGCGGCGTCGGGCTCCTGGCCATCCTTCCCCTTGGGCTTCACCGAGCCGCCCGACACCAGCCGGTTGAACTGCTCCAGGTTGCGCACGCCGTGGCCAAAGAGGAGCTCGTAGCGCCGGGTCATCTCGCCGGTGGCCCACCGGAGCACGCGGGCCGCCCGGTTGGGATCGGTGACCACCGGGCAGATGAGGTGGGGGATGTTCTCGTAGATCCCCAGCTCCAGCATCTTGGGGTCGATGAAGATGAACTTCACCTGCTCCGGCGTCGCCCGGAACAGGATGGACGCGATCATGGCGTTCAGCGCGACGCTCTTGCCGCTGCCGGTGGCACCGGCGATGAGCAGGTGAGGCATCCGCTCCAGGGCGGTGGCATAGGGGCGCCCGTCGATCCCCTTGCCCAGGGCGAGGGGCAGCCGGGCCCGGGACTCGCGGTAGGCCTCCGATTCGAGGATCTCGCGGATGCGGATGGTCTCCCGCAGCCGGTTGGGGACCTCGATGCCGATGGTGGAGCGGCCGGCCAGTCGATCGATGCGCACCGATTCGGCCTTGAGGGCAAGGGAGAGGTCATCCACCAGGTTGGTGACGCGGCTGTACTTGACGCCGGCGTCGGGCTTGAACTCGAAGGTGGTGATCACCGGGCCGGGATGGATGGCCACCACCGAGCCGCCCACGCCGAACTCCTGCAGCTTGGCGGTGAGGAGACGGGCCTTCTCCACCAGCTCCTTCTCGTCCACCGGGTTCTCCTCGTCAGGCGGATTGAGCAGGGAGAGGGGCGGCAGCTCGAACTC
>JBFGDW010000224.1:0-5881 GCA_041580435.1 Candidatus Polarisedimenticolia bacterium
GAGCGGGAGCACGTGGCCCGGACCCTCACCGCCATGGGCTGGAACATCAAGGCGTCGGCGGAGATCCTGGGGATCTCCCGCGTCACCCTCTACAAGAAGATCAAGGACTACTGCCTGCAGAGGGACTGAAGCCGAGTCGCCGTCTCCGAGCGAGCCACTGTCCAGTTCCCGAACGGCGTGTTCAGCCCCCGTGTCAAGCTCCTGAACGCCCTCCCCGCGCGCCGTCCCATCCCGATTCCGTCATCGAACGCAAGTAGCTGAAATCAATAGCCTTGCGTGCAAGGCGGCAGGTACGGTTTCGATACGCCGCTGGCATCCGCGTTGCTCTAGTGAGCGGCACGAGGAGGAAGTCCCCGTGCTGCGAGCCTTGCGAAAGAAGGGTGTCATCGGTTTTCGTGGAGCGGTCAGCCTGGCCTTGCCGGCGCTGCTGGCCCTCTCACTGGCCCCAGCGCCCACCAGCGCCGCCGCCCGCTCCGGCCGGGCGCAGGTGGCCGCCGATCTGGCCGCCCGCGCGGCGTCCAGCACCGGCACCGTCCCGGTCATCGTGCAGGTCGAGCCCGGCGCCAGCCGGGGCCGGCTCCTGGCGGCCCTGGGACGCGAGCAGGTGCGGGTGCGGCGTTCCTACAAGGTCGTGGACGGCTTCCTCGTGGATCTCCCCCTGGCGTCCCTGTCCAGGGAGGCGTCCATCCCGGGGGTGACGGTCCTGTCCCCCGACCGCCCCGTGCTGGGGATGTCCCAGACCGTGGCCGCCAGCCACCTGCAGGCCACCACAGGCGCCAGCCTGGCCCATGCCCAGGGGTACGACGGCAGCGGCGTGGGGATCGCCATCCTGGATAGCGGCATCGAGGACCACCATCCCGATCTGGGCGCGGGCGGCGCCTCCAGCAACAGCCGGGTGGTGGAGCGCGTGGACCTGGTGGGCAGCGGCGGCGGAGACCCCCACGGGCACGGCACCCACGTGGCCGTGCTGGCGGCCGGCAACGGCGCCCTGGGGGCGGCCCACGGCCTGAACCTGGCCGGCATGGCCCCCGGCGCGCACCTGGTGGACGTGCGGGTGCTGGCGGCCGATGGATCGGGCACCACCAGCACCGTGCTGGCGGGCCTGGACTGGCTCCTGGCCAACCACCAGCGCCTCGGTGTCCGGGTGGTCAACCTCTCCCTGGGAGCCGTCCCGGGCGAGGCGACGGCCACCGACCCCCTGTGCGTGGCCTCCGCCAACCTGGTCAACGCGGGCCTGGTGGTGGTCACGGCCGCCGGCAACCACGGCCGGGGCGAGAACAGCGTCATGACCGTCTACGGCTCCATCACGGCCCCGGGCAACGAGCGCCGGGTGATCACCGTGGGAGCCGCGAAGACCCATGACACCGACGGGCGCTCTGACGACGAGGTGGCGCCCTTCTCCAGCCGCGGTCCGGCGCTGCCGGAGATGCTGGTGAAGCCCGACGTGGTCGCTCCCGGTCACCGCCTGGTCTCGGGCGAGGCCAAGGACAACACGCTGGTCACGTCGCATCCGGAGATCCACTACGGCCTCGTGGACGACCAGGCCGGGGCCTACATGGTCCTGTCGGGCACCTCCATGGCCACGCCGGTGGTGTCAGGCGCCGTGGCGCTCATGCTGCAGGCCAATCCCTCCCTGACGCCCGAGATGGTGAAGGCCGCCCTCATGTACAGCGCCCAGCGCCTGGAGAACGCCTCGGTGCTGGATCAGGGCGCCGGTCTGCTCAACGCCGAGGGGGCCGTGCGGCTGGCGGCGAGCTTGAGCCCGCAGGCCGGGTCCCTGTCGGTGGGCGCCAACCTGCGCGCCACGGCGGCGCCGGCGCCGGTCACCAGCATGAACGGCGAGACCGTGGACTGGACCGGCGGTGTGCTGGTGAACCGGGCCTGGGTGGCAGGTCCCGCGCTGTTCGACAAGCGCTGGCCCCTCCTCACCCCCAGCCAGTGGACCAGCCCGCTGTGGAGCTCCGCAGCCTGGGCGGGACCCACCTGGCAGACCTCGCTGTTCGGGGCCCCCGATCCGCTCACCGGTAGTGGCGGCGGGCTGCTGGGCGGCTCTCTCTGGTCCGAGGGGTTCGTCGCCGCCGGCACCGAGGCCGGAGCGCTCTGGGCCGCGCCCGCCATGACCGGCGGCTGCGAGGGGCCGGGAAGCTCCGGTGACTGCAGGGCGGCGTTCGGCAGCGGCGTCATCTGGGCCGAGGGCGTCATCTGGGCCGAAGGGGTCATCTGGGCCGAGGGTGTGATCTGGGCCGAAGGGGTCATCTGGGCCGAGGGTGTGATCTGGGCCGACGGGGTCATCTGGGCCGAGGGCGTCATCTGGGCCGAAGGGGTCATCTGGGCCGAGTAGGAGCTGAGAGCAGGGCGGGGCCGCCCGGCGGCGGGCCGGGGCCAGTGCCCCCACGCTGGTGAATCCTCCTCCCGCACGCCCGCCCCGGCGCGGCCACACCGCCGGGGCGGGCTTTTTTCCGCCCGAACCGGAACCTATATTCGCCCTGGCCGCTCCTCCGCGGGCGGCACTCGCCATGATCAGAACCTGGACACCTGCCGCCCGCGCGTACCACCTCGCCGTGGTCGCGGTGGGGTGCGGCGTGCTGGTCCTGGCCCTCGTGGGCCTGGTGGGGGAGCTGGAGGGGGGGAGCCTGGCCTGGATCCTCCTCCTGCTGGCCGCCCCCGCCCTGGGCTTGCTGGCGTACGAGGTGGCCAGCGAGCGGACCTACATCACTCCGTCCGAGACGCTGGCGTTCCTCTCCATCCTGCTGTACGGACCATCCCTGGCGGCCCTGGCCGGCGGGGCCGAGGCCTACGCCACCGTCCGGCGCCTGCGCCCGGGACGCTTCGCCGGCGCCCTGTTCTCGGGCGCTGCCATGGTCATCTCCCTCTTCCTGGCCGGTCACGTCTACCACTGGAGCGGCGGCGTGTCCCTGGCCACCACCACCGTGCTGGACATGGGGAAGGCGGTGGCCCCGCTCCTGGCCATGGCCGCCACTCACCTGCTGGTCAACACGGGGCTGGTGATCTTCATGGTGCGCCTGCACCAGGGGCGCTCCGAGCCGCTCCTGGCAGCCTGGTGGAGGGAGTACGGCTTCGCCGCAGTGACCTACCTCTGCTCGGCCTCCCTGGCGGCCCTGGTGGCCCTGGCCGCTGGCCGCTTCGGGTGGGGGGCGGTGGTGGTGGCCCTGCCGCTGCTGGCCGGCATCCTGACCATCAACCGGATGCACGGCGATCAGCAGGCTGCGGAGCTGCGGCGCCAGGAGGAGGTGAGCGCCGCCTACCGGCAGACCCTCTTCACCCTGGCCCGGGCCATCGATGCCCGCGACCAGATCACCCGGGGACACGTCTTCCGGGTGCGCGAGATCGCCAACCAGATCGGTCTGGAGCTGAAGCTGCCCGAGACGACCCTGGAGGCCCTCACCGCCGCGGCCCTCCTCCATGACGTGGGCAAGCTGGCAGTCCCCGACCACCTGCTGGACAAGCGGGGCAGCCTGAGCGAGTTCGAGATGCTGCAGCTGCGCACCCACCCGGTGGTGGGGGCCGAGCTTCTGGCCGGCATCCGGTTCCCCGGGCCGGTCCTCCCCGCGGTCCGCCATCACCACGAATCCTGGGACGGCAGCGGGTACCCCGACGGGCTGGCCGGGGAGACGATCCCCCTCATGGCCCGGATCCTGGCCCTGGCGGACCAGTACGACGCCCTGCGCTGCCGGCGGCCCTACACGGCCGGTCTGACGCCGGCCCAGGCTCTGGCCATCCTCAAGCGCGATGCGGGACGCCAGTTCGATCCACGGCTGGTGGCCGCCCTGGAGCGCTGCGTGGCCCAGGTGGAGACCCGGATGTCCGCCAGCGGCGAGGCCGAGCAGGGTGAGTCCCGTGTCTTCGGCATCATCGCCGAGACACGGCGGCGGTCCCAGGCCCTCCACGAGGCGCTGCTGGAGATCGGCGCCAGCCTCGACCTCTCCACTACCTACGAGGCGCTGGCGCGCCACCTGGACGCGGTCTTCCCCGGCATGGCCGGTGTCATCTACCTCACGGGGGATCGCGGCCGCCGCCTCGAGGCGGCCTTCGCCTGGGGGCCGGGGCGCGAGGCCCTCATCGGGCGGTGCCTCGCCCTGGGCAACGGCGTGGCCGGCGGCGCCCTGTCCCGGCGCACGCCGGTGCTCAATGCCGATCCCAGCCTGGACCTGGTGGGGGTCGACCCGGAGCTGTCCGGGAGCCTCCTGTCGGCCGCCGCCTTTCCGCTGGTTGCGTCCGAGGGGAACGTGGAGGGGGTGGTGGCCCTCTACGCCCGGCGGCGTGATGCCTTCTCCCCGGATCAGGCCCAGTGGATGGTGGGCCTGGCGCGTAAGGCGGCGGAGGCCCTGCGCAACGCCCGGGCCTACAGCGAGGTGCAGGCGACGCTGGCGGGGGAGAGCCTGAGCGATCTCCCCGCCGACGACGAGACCCGCGCCAGGGTGCAGGCCCAGGTGGCCCGCTGCCGTGAGCTGGGCTCCGGGCTCGCCTTGCTGGTGGTGCGGCTCCACGGCCTGTCCGAGGTGGAGGCTCGCTCCGGCAGGGCCATGCGCCAGCGCGTGCTCCACGAGATCGCCGGCCACGTCCGGCGCCAGGCCCAGCCTGGCGATTTTCTGGGGCGGCTAGGCGTGCAGGACACCCTCCTGCTGGCCTGCGAGACGCTGGACCGGCGCGACGCCGAGTCGCTGGCCGCGCGGGTGGAGGAGGAGGTCCGGGCGCTGCGCTGCGTCATCGGGCCAGGGCAGATCGCCGGCGCCACGCCGGCCGTGGGTCTGGCCTGCCTGCCCCTGGACGGGCGCGAGTTCCCGGTGCTGCTGGAGCGGGCCCTGGCCCAGGCCGAGTCCCGGGGGAGCCGGCCCCAGCCGCCGTCGGGCGCCGGAGTGGTCAACCTGCGTCTCATCGGCCCGGTGCAGGAGGCCGGATCCGACGGCTGAGGCCGCTGTATAATCAGGGCCACATCCAGGAGCGACCGTGGCACGGATCAAGACCACCGAGGAACTCATGGGCATCTACAGGCGCAGTTTGGAGAACATGCGCCAGTGGCTGGAGGACTCGGAGCTCCGCTTCGACGAGAAGCTGGGGATCATCGACGCCTGGCAGGAGGAGTTGCGGGCCTTCTACCGGGAGCACGGCCACTGCTTCGGGTGCGATCAGCCCCTGGACGCCTGCCGCTGCCAGGAACCGCTGGAGGAGTCCCTCCACTGACGGGGTGGGCCGCCGGCCAGCAGCCAGGGCTTACCGTCGGGTGAAGAGCCCCTTGAGCAGGCCCCCATCGCCAGCCTCCTCATCCGACTCGAGGCTCTCCAGCCCCTCCCGGGCCTCATCGCAGTCGGCATCCCACCGGAGTACCTTCTGGAACGCGTCCCGGGCGCGCGTCTTCAGCCCGTTGCCGGCGTAGAGCTTCCCCAGGTGGACCAGGGCGCGGATGTCGGCGGGCTGCAGCTCGATGGCCTGGCGTAGCGATTCCTCCGCCTGCTTCTGCCAGCGCGGGTTCTGCATCTGCACGATCCCCAGCTCCCGGTGATACTCGCCCCGCTCCGGATCCAGGCGCACGGCATTGGAGAAGAACTGGCTGGCGTCGTAGAGCTCCCCCGCCGCCATGGATCGGCGCCCCTGATCGAAGTTCTGCCGGGCGAGAGTGGCGGGGTCCTGGGGATCGGAGGACTCCCCCCCGCGCTGGCCGACCTTCAGGTGGGCGTCGTACTCATCCCGCTGCGTCTTGCGGGTGAGGGTGTTGTACGCCTCGGTGACCATGGCGAAGTACTGCTCCGCCTCGTCCCGGCAGATCTTCCCCACTTCGCCGCGCATTGCGTCGGGATGGTACTGGCGAGCCATCTTGTAGTAGCTCTGGCGGACCGTGTCCTCGTCGGCGTCCCGGGCCACA
>JBFGDW010000225.1:0-5870 GCA_041580435.1 Candidatus Polarisedimenticolia bacterium
ACCTGGACGAGGCCCGCGGCCTGGCCGAGGCCTACGGCCTGCCCGTGGTCCCGGCCCAGGAGGTCGCCGACGCCCCCGGGGCGCTGGTGGCGGCCCGGCGCCTGGGCTACCCGGTGGTCCTCAAGGCCAGCTCCGCCCGCTTCCCCCACAAGACCGAGGTGGGTGCAGTGCGCCTGGATCTGCGCACCGGCGACGAGGTGGTGGCGGCCTTCGAGGCGATGGCGCCGCGCCTGCGCCGGCGCGATCCCGAGACGCGCTTCTTCGTGCAGTCCATGATCCGGGGCGGCGTGGAGCTGATCCTGGGTGCGGTGGCGGATCCCGCCTACGGGCCGATCCTCATGTTCGGCCTGGGCGGCACCGAGGTGGAGGTGCTGCGGGACGTGGCCCACGCCCTGTGCCCCGTCACCGACGCCGAGGCCAAGCGCCTCATCCATTCCATCCGGGGGGCAGCCCTGCTCACCGGCTTCCGGGGCGCCAGGCCGGTGGATCTGGCGGCGGTGGCCGGCTGGATTGGCCGCCTGTCTCGCCTGGTCACCGACTTCCCCGAGATCCAGGAGGTCGACCTCAACCCCCTCATCGCCAGTCCCCGGGGCCGGCCCTCGGGGATCGTGGACGCGCGCATCCGCATCGCCGGCGGCGCGGCGGGCTCTGTTTGACACTGCTTGAGGCCCGTGTCAGGATCCTCGCGTCGCCCCGCCCATCCCGGAGGTTCCGCTTGCGCCCCATCATCCGCTCCACGACGGTCCTGTGCGTGCGGGCTGGCGAGAAGGTCGCCATGGCCGCCGACGGCCAGGTCACCCTGGACTACGCCATCATGAAGCAGGGCGGCCGCAAGGTCCGCCGGCTGCGCGAAGGCACCGTGCTGGCAGGCTTCGCCGGCGGCGCCGCCGACGGCTTCGCCCTGTTCGCCCGCTTCGAGGAGAAGCTGGACGAGTTCCGGGGCAACTTCGAGCGCGCGGCGGTGGAGCTGGTCAAGGACTGGCGCACCGACCGGGCCCTGCGGCGCCTGGAGGCGCTGCTGCTGGTGGCCGACGACCGCCGCACCTTCCTCCTGTCAGGGACCGGCGATCTCATCGAGCCGGACGACGGCCTGGCGGCCATCGGCTCCGGAGGTCCCACCGCCCTGGCCGCCGCGAGAGCCCTCACCGCCCACACGCCCCTTCCCGCCGCGGAGGTGGCCCGGGAGGCGCTGCGCATCGCCGCCGGCATCGACGTGTTCACCAACACCGAGATCCTGGTGGAGGAGCTCTGACCTTGGTCTTCTACATGTCCGGGGAGGTGACCCCCCAGCCCTCACGGGACGATCTCGGCCCCAAGGCCATCGTCGCCGAGCTGGACCGCTACATCGTGGGCCAGGACAAGGCCAAGCGGGCCGTGGCCATCGCCCTGCGCAACC
The DNA here is from genome assembly GCA_041580435.1 of Candidatus Polarisedimenticolia bacterium. Lineage (GTDB taxonomy): Bacteria > Acidobacteriota > Polarisedimenticolia > SMYD01 > SMYD01 > JBFGDW01. The sequence continues at coordinate 1,397 of JBFGDW010000225.1, forward strand.
GGATGCGGCGCATGAAGCTGCCGCCGGAGATGGCCGAGGAGGTCGCGCCCAAGAACATCATCATGATGGGATCCACGGGCATCGGCAAGACCGAGATCGCCCGCCGGCTGGCCCGCCTCACCGGCTCCCCCTTCATCAAGGTCGAGGCCAGCAAGTACACCGAGGTGGGTTACGTGGGCCGGGACGTGGAGTCCATGGTCCGGGATCTCACGGACATCGCCATGGAGCTGGTCCGCCAGGAGCGCCGGGAGGCGGTGCGCCAGCGCGCCAGCCGGGCGGTGGAGGACCGGCTGGTGACGCTGCTGCTGCCGGCCCTGCCCGATCGCCCCATCACCGGCGATCCGGCCCGGGATCGCGAGAACGAGGAGCGGCAGCGGCGCCACGAGGAGAGCCGGGAGAAGCTGCGGACGGAGCTCCGGGCCGGCACCCTGGAGGAGCGGGTGGTGGAGGTGGAGGTGCGCGACGCCAGCGCCCCCGGTTTCCAGATCTTCGGCTCCGCCGGCGAGGAGATGAACGTCAACATCCGGGAGATGCTCCCTGGCTTCTTCCAGGGCAAGACCCGGCGCCGGCGCATGCGCATCGGCGAGGCCCGGGACGTCATCGCCCGGGAGGAGGAGGATCGCCTCATCGACGACGACGAGGTGGCCCGGGACGCCATCAGCCGGGTCGAGCAGGCGGGCATCATCTTCCTGGATGAGATCGACAAGATCGCCGGCAAGGAGTCCCACCACGGCCCCGACGTGAGCCGTGAGGGGGTCCAGCGGGACATCCTGCCCATCGTGGAGGGGACCTCGGTCAAGACCAAGTACGGCATGGTGCGGACCGATCACATCCTCTTCATCGCCGCCGGCGCGTTCCACGTGAGCAAGCCCTCGGACCTCATCCCGGAGCTGCAGGGGCGGTTCCCCATCCGGGTGGAGCTGGAGCCCCTGACCCGGGAGGACTTCGTCCGCATCCTCACCGAGCCCGAGAATGCACTCACCCGCCAGTACACGGCCCTCATGGAGACCGAAGGCGTTCATCTCACCTTCAGCCCCGATGGCATCGAGGCCATCGCGGAGATCGCCGCCCTGGTCAACGAGAGCACCGAGGACATCGGCGCCCGGCGCCTCCACACGGTCATGGAGCGCGTGCTGGATGAGATCTCCTTCGAGGGGTCCGATCTGCCCGATCCCAACCCGGTGGTGGACGGGGACTACGTCCGGCGCATGGTGCAGGACATCGCCGAGGACGAAGACCTGTCCAAGTACATCCTCTGACGCCGTGACCCCCGCCGCCCGCCGCATCCTGCTCCTGCTCCTGGCGGTGTCGGTGGTGGCGTGCGGCAAGAAGGGGCCGCCCCGGCCGCCGCTCCCCCCCATCCCGGCCGAGGGGCCGCCGCTGGAAGTGCGCCAGGCCGGCGGGCTCATCGAGGTGCGCATCCCCTTGCCGGCGAGGATGGTGGACGGGACGGCGGTGCCGGGCTTCACCGGCCTGCGCCTGGAGCGGGTCGTCCAGTCCGTGGGGCCCGACGGCGCGCCGCGGGCGGTCCACCGGCGCCAGTTCGACGGCGCCCCGGCGGCGCTGGAGCTGATGGCGGACGACGGCGCGATCGGCGTGCTGCCCGCTCCCGGGCAGGTCTACCTCCACCAGGAGGAGGTGGACGCGGCGCTGGACGGCCCGGGGCCGGCCGCGGTCTCCTACGCGGCGCGTTTCCTGGTCCGCCGCCGGTGGTCGCCGCCCACCCCGGCGGTGACGCTGGTGCCCGGCGAGGCACCACCGGCGCCGTCGGGATTCCAGGCCGAGGCGACGGGCGACGGCGCCCGGCTCTCCTGGTCGCCGGTCGGTGAGGGGATCCAGGGAACGGCGGTCTACCGCTCTCGTCCAGGCCAGCCGTTCCCGTTCCATCCCATGACCGTCGTGGCGGCAGGGGAGTCCGGCTTCCTGGACCCCACGGCCGCCCAGGGGCCCGGCCAGGTGTACACCTACGAGATCCGCGCCGTGCTCGGCGAGGGCGCCCGCAGGCGGCTGAGCGCGCCCGCCGGGCCGCAAGCGGTGGACATGACCGATCGCTTTCCACCCGCCACGCCGCGCGGGCTGACCGCCCTGGCCCGCCCCGGCGGGGTGGACCTGTTCTGGGTCCCCAGCGACGAGGGCGATCTGGGGGGGTACCGCGTCTACCGTCGGGAGCTTCCAGACGGCGACTGGCAGCTCCTGACCCCGGCGGGGGTGCAGAAGACAGCGTGGAGCGATCTGGAGGCGGCCGCGGGCCGCCGCTATGCCTATGCCATCAGCGCCGTGGACCAGGCCGACCCGCCCAACGAGAGCGAGCGATCCGTCCCCTCCGAGATCACCGTGCCGCAGGCGGCCCCCCCGCCCCAGGAGGCGCCGGTGCCGGAGGAGACCGGCGAGACCGGCCTGGAGCAGCCGGATACGCCCCCGGCGGGAGAACGGCCGTGAGCGCCGGCGTGCCGGCCGGGCTGCCGTTTCACAAGGTCAGCGGTGGCGGCAACGACTTCATCCTGGTGGATGACCGCACCGGCGGCACCGCCGACGGCGCCGCCCTGGCCCGCGCCCTCTGCCCGCGGGCGCGCTCGGTGGGCGCCGACGGGCTCATCCTGGTCCGCGCCTCCAGCCAGGCCGACCTGCGCATGATCTATTTCAATGCCGACGGCTCGCGGGCCTTCTGCGGCAACGGCGCCCTGTGCGTGGCCCGCTGGGCGCACCACGTGGCGGGGCTGGGGGTCAGCCTGGCGCTGGAGACCGACAGCGGGGTGCGGCCCCTCACCGTGCGCGACCGGATGGTCCGGATGGAGGTCGATCCCCCCACCGCCTGGCGCCATGCCGTGAGCCTGGCCCCCGCCGGGATGGCGGGGGAGGGGATTCACCTGGACACCGGCTGTCCCCACCTGGTGGCCATCCTCCCCACCCTGCCAGGTGACGCGGAGTTCGAGGCCCTGGCGCGTCCGCTGCGCCACCATCCCGACCTGGCGCCTGCCGGCGCCAACGTGGACTTCGTCAGCGTGGAGGATCCCCACCGCCTGCGGCTGCGCACCTTCGAGCGCGGGGTGGAGGGGGAGACGCTGGCCTCGGGGACCGGTTGCCTGGCCTCGGCCCTGGCCGCGGCCTCCCTCTCCCTGGCCGCCTCGCCGGTCACCTGCCTGGTCCGGGGTGGCACGCCCCTCAAGGTGCGTTTCCGGCGCGAGGCCGGTGGGACCTTCGGGGCGATTTCCCTGGAGGGGGAGGCCCGGCTGGTCTACAGCGGTGTCGCGGGACCGGATGCCGCCGCCCCGGACTGAGTCGGGCCGTCCCTACGGGCGGGTCCAGTCCGGACGCGGCTCGAGGGTGCGCTTCTCGAACTGCACCGCCTTGATGATGGCGGGGTTCTCGGGCAGCGGATTGTCCCGCCGGTCCCGGGGCAGGGCCACGATCTTGTCGGCCACGTCCATCCCCTCCACGACCATGCCGAACGCCGAGTAATTGCCGTTGAGGCCGGCGTTGTCCCGGACCATGATGAAGAACTGGGAGCGGGCGCTGTTGGGATCGCTGGAACGGGCCATGGAGAGGATGCCTCGCCGGTGGGGGATGCTGGTGAACTCGGCCGGGACCCCTGGACCGGCGCCGCCCATGCCGTCGTTGGTCCGGTCATCGTCCTTGCTGTTGGGATCGCCCCCCTGGATCATGAAGCCGGGGATGACCCGGTGGAACTTCACCCCCTCGTAGACCCCGTTCTTGGCCAGGACCTTGAAGTTCTCCACGTGCTTGGGCGCCACATCCGGGAAGAAGCGCAGCACGATGTCGCCGTGGTTGGTCTTCAGGATGGCCACCTCCTCGGTCACCTTCCCGGCGGCGGCCTCGGCGCCGGCCGGGCTGGCGGCCTTCCCCTTGTCCTGGGCCCGCAGGGGCACGGCGGACAGGGCCAGGGCCAGCAGGCCGGGGATCATGACGGCGGAGAGGGTGCGGGACACACGGGAATCGGGGCGCATGGAATCTCCTCGAGGACGGGGTCTGAACAGGGCAGAGGATAGCCCCTCGCCGCTGCCTTGGAAAGCGGGCGCCTCAGGCGCCGGTGTACCCCTCGCCCATGGCCGCGGCGTCCCCCTCGGCCAGCGTCCGGACCAGCTCGTCCTCGAAATAGGCGATGGTCCCGGAGCCGAAGCGATCCACGAACGCCTCCCGGGAGCGATCCACTGCCTCCTGCAGGCGGTTGTAGAGATCCCGCTTCTTGCGGCCGGTCTTCACCTGCGCCTCGTTGTACAGGACGATCTCCGACACCAGCAGACGGGCGAAGCGGCGGGCGTCCTCGTCGGCCTGGTCGTCCGGGGCCGGGGGGGGAGGGGCAGACGGGGTGGCCTCCTGGGGGGCGGCCTCGCCCGCATGTTCGGCCAGGCTGAGATCGGCCTCGTTCCAGTCGGACAGGGGAACCGTCTCGGCGAGAGGGTCCCGTTCGGCCACCGTCTCGGGATGGGCCATGGGCCCGGCGGCGGATGCGGTC
>JBFGDW010000226.1:0-5862 GCA_041580435.1 Candidatus Polarisedimenticolia bacterium
AGCCCCTTGGACCACCGCACTGGCGGCCATGAGCAGCGCTAATGCCGCAATGAGTGCGCGGACTTCCATGGAACCGATCATACCGCGAGCACCGCGAGTCCACAGGAGTCCCCCCCTGAGCGCTGTCCGCCGGGGTGGGCCATGCACGCACCCACACGCTCAGCGGCCTGCAGCCGCTGCCGGAGGCCTCGCCTAGGGTCGCGCTGGAGGCCGCGCCAGGACGCGCACGGAGTCCTGCCCCACCAGTTCGCGCTCGCCGTCCGGGCCCAGCAGCCGGCCGGTGAGATCGAGCATGGCGCACTGGCCGTCGGCCAGCGCGCCCAGGGCGGCGAGCACCTGCGACTGGTCGAACTTGAGGGTCAGGTCCAGGTGGCCGTCGGGCTCCCCGGACGGGCAGGGCGCGCCACAGGGGCCGGCCGCCGACTCCGTCTCCGCCGGACCACCCACATCCTCGAACGACGCGCGCAGCGGCGCCACACCGGACAGCCGGAGGGACTCCACCTGGATCGTCGCCACGTCCAGCTCGGCGCTGCCCAGGATGGCCACGGGGAGCACGCCCCGGGAGCGGGTGTTCACCGGGTTGACGCACGAGCCCGGCTTCACGTCCACCGCCACGGGCAGCGGCGGCGGGGGCGGCGCCTCCACGGTCACGGTGCCGCGCATGAAGGGGGCGTGGGGAATGCAGATGTAGGGGTTGAAGCTCGGAGTCTCGAAAGTGTAGATGAACAGCCACGGCGGTCCCAGGCTGGGACCGCTGGTGAACGTCTCGTCGGAGAGCTGTCCGTCGCACCCCATCTGCTCCGGGACGCACGAGACCACGTTGTGGAAGCCGCTCAGGTTCCTCCACCGCACGCTGTCCCCGGGCTGGATCACCACGTCCTCGGGAGAGAAGAAGTTGTTGTTGACGTTGACGTTCACCACCAGGGCCGCCTGGGTGCGGTTGATGTAGGTGGTCACCCCGGTGAGATCCGACGCCACGTCCAGGCGCCGCCCGGCCAGCTCGAGGGACGTCCCGCCCGCGCCTGGAGCCCGGAGCACCACGCCAGGCTCGGAAGCCGCCAGGTCCAGGGCCTCCAGCCCGTCACGGCGCAGGACATAGAGGAGATCCCCCGTGGCCGCCAGGTCGGTGATCCCCGGCCCCGACTCCAGCCAGCGCGCCACCACCGGCGCCTCGGGCCGCGCGGCATCGATGACGGCGATGGCCCCCTCGGTGGTGGCGGCGAAGATGCGCCGGCTGTCGCCGGCCACGGCGGTGAACCCTACTGGAAGGGAGAGGCCTCCCACCAGCTCAGGCGCCGCCAGGCTCAGGGCAGGGCCGTGCCCCGCGCCGTGGGGCGCGGCGTGGGGGGAATGCGCCCGGAAGATCCGCACGCCGGTTCCATCCTCGGCCAGGACCAGGTGATCGTCCATGGCCGCCAGGCGCACCGGGCGGCCGGCGCCCGCGACGACCATCCGCCCCCCTGCGACGCGGCCCCGGGGGCGGAGGTCCTGCCGGACCTCAGTCACGTCGCCTGAGGCCTCGCTGACGAACCACCGGGTGCCCACCGCCGCCAGGTCCAGCGCCGGCGACGCCAGCTCCATCACGCCTTCCGCTGCCCCGCGCCGGAACGACGGGCCGGCCCGCAGCAGCCGCCCGGACACCTGGATGAGGCGGTCGCCATCCCGGGCCAGGAGTCGCGCAGGGCGGGGATCCCGGCCGGCCACCTCCAGCGCGGGGGCAGGGGCCGCCGCCGCCCTGGCCGGACCATGGCCCCTGGCTGGCCGCTGGCGTGCGTCCGCCTCCTGGACGAGAGCCAGGAGCAGGCAGGCGGCGATGAGGACGGCCCCGGGACGGACCGGGTGGCGAGGCATGGTGGGGCCTCCTTGCGTGTCAGACCGTGTTGATCAGTCCGAGCTCCTGGCTGCCGAGGTTGGCGGCGGTGTAGCCGGGGAAGATGCTCTCCAGCTGGGCCGGGTCGGCGCCCATGTGATCCCGGAGGATCTCCCAGAAGATCGCCCTGAAGTCGGTGGCGACCGGGACCCAGCGGTCGCCCGACGCGAACATGGTGTTGTTGCTGGGCCAGGTGTTGGCGTCGCAGTTGTAGACACCGCCGTTGACGTTGCCGCCCTGCATCCAGAGGCAGCTCGCCTCGCCGTGGTCGGTCCCCGTGCTGCCGTTCACCGCCGACGTCCGGCCGAACTCCGAGAGGGTAACCACCACGGTCTTGTTCCAGATGGAGGTGTAGCTGCGCGGGTCGATGGCCTGTCCCGAGAGAACGATGCGCAGGGAGCGGAAGCCGTACGCCAGCCAGGAGAGCAGCTCCTTGTGGCGCACTGGCTGCCTGCTGTGGAGGTCCCAGCCGCTCAGCTCGGTGCCAGCCACCCGCGTGGCATTGCTGTTGCTCAGGGGATCGCTCTCCAGCATGGCCAGGGCGCAGACCTTCAGGTTGCGGAAGAAGTCGTAGGACTCGGCCGCGAACTTCTTGCCCCCCGGGCCCAGGGGATCATCGGGGTTGGTGGCGGTGCTCACCGGGAAGAGGGACCAGGTGGGGTTGTCGGGATCCTTCGGGTCCCAGTTGGCATGGTCCCAGGACTCGAAGACGTTGACGAAGCTGGCCAGCTTCACCGCCGTCTGGGACAGGATGGGTCCATAGGGCTCCAGGCCCGCCAGCTGGGCATACTGGGACTGCCAGACCCCCAGGATCTTGCTGCGGGACGGCTCCGGGATCCCGGCCAGGGAGAAGTTGAAGGTGGCGGGGTCGGCGATGTTCACGAACTGCGCATCGCCCCGGAGGATCACCGGCTGGTTGGGCTGGACCGAGAGCACGGGCAGGAGGTTGGGCTCCATCTGCAGGCCGTGCTCGATGACGTAGCGGGCCAGCCAGCCGTTGAGAAGCGCGGGCTGGGACGGGGCGCCGTTCTCCCAGACCCGCTGGTCGTCGAAGTGGGAGCGCGAGTTGCCGAGGAAGCCGGCGCGGTGCACCACGGCCAGGTCGCCGGCGTTGAAGGCCGGCATCATGTCCGCCAGGCCCGAGTTGAACGAGGCGTACCCGTTCAGGTTGATGGCCGAGGACGGCGGGATGTAGATCGGGCCCCGCGTGGTGGTGTTGTACTGGGCGTCTCCGTGGGGGATGACGGCGTTGATGCCGTCGTTGCCGCCGCGCAGGAAGATGAACAGAAGCCGGCTGTCACTGGTGGTCGGCATGGCCAGGGCGTGGCGGATGAATGCCTCGGGGAACAGGGACGCCAGGCTGAATCCGGTCAGGGTGAGGCCGCTCCCCTTGAGGAAGGACCGGCGCGTGCAGCCGCAAGGCTCGTCTTTTCGTGTCATGGCCGTCCTCCTTCTCTACTGGAGCTGGAACTGGGCGAAGCCCAGCAGCAGGCCCAGCAGCTGGCGGATGCGCTGGTCGTTGTAGTTGGGGTCGGGGGTACCGTTGTCGGCGGTGAGCAGGAAGTTGATGGCCCGCTGACGGTCCACCGGCGGCAGCAGGCTGCCATAGAGACGCCGCGACAGGAAGTCCACGATGGCAGGGGCATTGCCGGGCGTGGTGGATATGCCGTTGTCATTGAGCAGGGTGATGGGCTTCGAGCCGAAGTTGGTCGTGTCCACCAGCGCCAGGTGCATGCCGTAGTTCTGCCGCTCCAGGATGCTGTTGGTGTCCACCCAGTCAGCGCCCAGCTCCGAGTACCCCGTGGGGACCTCGTTGGAGAACAGGGGGTGCTTGGCCCGGAACAGGTAGCCGGGCTTGCCCGGGAACGACTGGCTGATGAGCACGTTGGTGCCGTTGGTGGTCCCACGCACCGCCCGGATGGCGGTCATGAAGTGCTCGAAGGGGGTCATGACCTTGTTCTTGGTGCCTGCCAGGTCCAGGAAGGCGTCCAGGGTCAGCGCCGCCCGGGTGACCTCCCGCATGTCGCCGATGCCGGCGGGGTTGCCTGGATTGTCCCAGACCGCCACCAGCGCGTCGATCATCTCCTGGGTCGGCTCCTCGGTCACCAGGAGCTGCAGGATCTTCCTGGAGATGAACGGGGCCGTGGAGGGATGGGCGGCGATGGCGTCCAGGGCGATCTGCAGGTCGTTGACGCCGTCGTTGGGCGTGCTGCACGTGTCGGGGAAGCTGACCTCCTGGGGCGTCCCCTGGAACAGCACCTTGGCGGTGCAGTCGTGCTGGCTCACATCGAAGTGGGCGCGCCAGTCACCCGGTGGGTTCGGCTGGATGTAGTCCACGATGCAGGGGGCCAGGGGATCGTTGAGATTGGCGGTCTCCTTCTTGCAGATGGTCCAGCCGGTGAGAGCCCGGGACAGCTCCTCCACGTCGAGCTGGGTGTAGCCGCCGTTGACTCCCATGGAGTACAGCTCCATGATCTCCCGGGAGAAGTTCTCGTTGGGGGCGCTGGCCAAGTTGAGGTTGGAGTCCAGGTAGAGGATCATGGCCACGCTCTTGGCGCAGGTCTCCAGCATCTGGCGGAAGTTGCCGTTGAAGGCCAGGTTCCGGTAGGCCTCCAGCTCCCGGTGCTGCGCCTCCGCCGACAGCCGGATGGACCTGGTCGGATCGAGGGAAAACCACCCATCAGTGAAGGCCGAGGTCACCTTGTTGTTGTCCGTGTTGAAGTGGTTCTCCCAGAACAGGGCCATCTGCTGCTCCAGCTGGCGCCGGGCATAGACACTGCGCACGATGGCCTGGGACATGAGGTCGAACACGTCGTCAGGGGGGTCGTAGAGGCTGAGCCGGCTGCTGAGAGCGACGTTGTCGGACTCGCTGATGGAGGCCGGGTCGAGCTGCTCGTCGATGTAGGCGTCGATGCCGATGGCGCCGATCCGGGCCTCGGACCACTCGTTGATGCCGAAACCGGTGCGCCGCATCACGTGGTCGGGGCGCGCCGTGGCGCAGGGCGCCAGCAGGGTGCGCGGGCCGCCGGCGCTGGCATTGCCGGGCGTCCCCTCCCCGTCCAGGAGCGACTCGCCGGTCACCACGTAGAAGAACGCCACGTCAGTTTCCGGGATCGCCGGCGTGGAGAGGCTGGTGCCCGGGATCGCCGCGGCATGGCAGTCGCCGTACAGGCCGTCGGTGAGGCTCGAGATTCGACCGCGATAGACGTTGAAGTGATCGGCCTGGCCCAGGCTGTCCCAGGTCAGGGTCTCGGCGTCGACAAAGCCCACACCGGAGACCTCGCCGGGAGGCAGGCCCAGGGCAACGCCCGTAAGCGGCATCAGGACCACCAGGCACCCCAGTGCCCGTCGGCCCAAGCAGGAACGTGACATGCGCTCCCCCTTTCATGACCGGCGCCGGACAGGCGGGGGGGGGTATCGGCCCCAGCCCGGTGAGCGAGGCCAGCCAGGATAGACCTGCCCGACCCAGTCTGCCCCTAATCTATACCACTCTCCGTTCTCATTCGCGGTGGTTTTCTGCACTCTGCGGCGCGCGGAACCGCAACTTGCCGCGCGTGCTGCCCTCATCCGATCAGGGATCTACATTAGAAGGAGAGGTCATCTCACCCACCCCCATCCGCCTGGAGGCCCGCACCGTGTTTCGAACCCGCAGCATGCTCTCAGCCACCGCCCTCCAGTTGACCCTGGCCCTTCCCCTGGCCCTGGCGCCGCTGGCACCGGCCGAGGCCGGCAAGAAGGACTGCCCGGCCGCGCAGGTGTTCGTTCGCGACATCACCATGCGCCACCAGAAGCCTGTGGAGCCCGAGCCAATCCGCGAGGAGTTCGCAGTCAAGTTCAAGCAGGCGCTGGGCAAGGAGGGCTTCCTCCTGGCCGGAGGCGAGGAGGCCCTGGGGGGTGGTGACGTCTCCTTAGACGTGGTCGTCCGCGCCTGGACCAGCCGCTCGCCATCGGGCCGCGTCACGCTGGAGCTGGCGGCCCGGGTCGCCGCCCTG
>JBFGDW010000227.1:0-5859 GCA_041580435.1 Candidatus Polarisedimenticolia bacterium
CTCCATCTCGGTCTCCTCCCCCAGCATCTTCACGTACCCACCCAGAGGGACCAGGGAGACCCGGTAGTCGGTCTGGGGGCCGCGCCAGCCGAAGAGGCGGGGGCCGAAACCCAGCGAGAAGACCTGCACGTGAATCCCCGCCCACTTGGCCACCACGAAGTGCCCCAGCTCGTGGAGGAACACCAGCAGGCCGAAGATCATGACGAAGGCGATGGCGTTGTCGAAGCCGATGCTCACGAGCGCGACCGTTCTCCGCCCACGGGGGCCACCGGCTGATCCTCCAGGGCCGCGCCCCGGGCCCAGGCGTCGGCGGCCAGGCACGCCTCCAGGGTGGTGGGTGAAGACCCCATGGCCGGCCCCTCTCCCCGGCCCACCCGGTCCAGGACTGCCGCCAGGCGCCGTGGGATCTGGATGAACGGAAGGTCGCCATCCAAAAACGCCGCCACCAGGGCCTCGTTGGCCCCGTTGAGGGCCGCTGGCGCCGTCCCCCCCAGCTCCAGGGCGCGGTAAGCCAGCCCGGGGCACGGGAAGCGATCCGGGTCGGGGCGCTGAAACCGCAGCGGCGGCAGCGCCGTCAGGTCCAGGGGCTGCGTCCTCCCGGGCAGCCGCTGCGGCCAGGTCAGGGCGTACTGGATGGGATGGCGCATGTCCGCCGTCCCCATCTGGGCCACCAGCGAGCCGTCCACGAACTCCACCAGCGAGTGCACCACGCTGCCCGGGTGCACCAGGATGTCGATGCAGCCCGGATCCACGTCGAACAGCCAGCGCGCCTCGATGACCTCCAGGCCCTTGTTCATCATGGTGGCCGAGTCCACGGTGATCTTGGGGCCCATGTCCCACACCGGATGGGACAGAGCCTCCTGCACCGTCACGTGCTGGAACGTGCCGGCATCCCGTTCCCAGAACGGGCCGCCGCTGGCCGTGAGGATCAGCCGCCGCACCTCCCTGGGCTCTCCCGCCCTCAGGCACTGGTGCAGGGCGTTGTGCTCCGAGTCAACCGGCAGCAGGGCGGCGCCGGCTGCGGCCGCCGCTTCCGTGACGACCTCCCCGGCCACCACCAGCACCTCCTTGTTGGCCAGGGCGACACGACGGCCGGCGCGAACGGCGGCCAGCGTCGGCGACAACCCCGCCGCCCCCACCATGGCCGAGACCACCAGGTCCGCCTGCGCCTGGGTGGCGACCGCCAGGGCACCGTCGGCGCCGGACAGCACCTGCGTGCCCAAAGCGGCGGCCTCCTCCTGGATGGCGGCGGCGCCCATGGGATCGGACAGGGAGGCCACCTCCGGCCGGAACTCCCGGATCTGCTCCAGCAAGAGTCCGGCATTGCGCCCGGCGGCCAGGCCCGACACGCGGTGCGATCCCCCCAGGTGGCGGATCACGTCCAGCGTGCTGCGGCCCACCGAGCCGGTCGATCCCAGGATGGCGACGCCCTGGGGCAGGGTCATGAGGCGATCCCCTTCATGAACTGATCATGGTAGTAAAAAAGAACCGGGGCCGCGAACAGCAGAGCGTCGATCCGGTCCAGCACGCCGCCGTGTCCGGGGATGAAGGTGGACGAGTCCTTGGCCCCTGCCCAGCGCTTGAGGGAGGACTCCACCAGGTCGCCGGCGCAGCCGATGACCGATAGCAGCACGCCCAGGATCACGCAGTCGGCGGGATCCAGGCGGTGCATGAACCAGGCCCGGCAGATGAAGGCGGCCAGCACGCCGCTGGCCGACCCCAGCAGCAGCCCCTCCCAGGTCTTCTTGGGCGACAGGTGCGGCGCCAGCAGCCGCCGCCCCAGGCTGCGCCCGCCATAGTAAGCACCGGTGTCCGAGGCCGCCACCACCAGCAGGAGGAGGAAGGGCAGGTCGTGGCCGTCCTCCCCGGGCGCCATGCGCAGCCCCACCACGTAGCCCATGAGCAGGCCCAGGAAGATGACGGGGAAGATGGTCATGACCAGGTTGCCGAACTTGGCGTCCATGTCATCCCGGCGCAGGAGAGACAGCAGGGGCAGGACGACGATGACCAGGGCCAGCACCTCCAGCACGTTGAGGCGCGGCTCGAGGAAGGAGTAGATCACCAGCACGGAGCCGCCGAGAGCGGGGAGGAACTGGGGCGTGAATCCCCGCCGGCCTGCCAGCCGGCAGAACTCCAGCACCCCCACCGCCACGAAGGCCAGGATCATGACGAAGAAGGCGACGGGCGGCAGGTACCGCGTCACCAGGAAGGCAATGAGCAGGAGCACCGACGCGGAGACGATCCGCTGCATGGCTGGCTCCTCAGCGGGTGGGGACCATCACGTCGTCCCAGCGGCTGCCCTCGCCGGCCGGGTCGATGCCGCCGTAGCGCCGCTCCCGCTTCTGGAAGTCGATGAGGGCCTCCAGGAGCTGGCGGCGGGAGAAGTCCGGCCACAGCACGTCGGTGACCCAGATCTCGGCGTAGGCGATCTGCCACAGCAGGAAGTTGCTAACCCGCATCTCGCCGCTGGTGCGGATGAGGAGGTCGGGATCGGGCTGGCCGGCGGTGTAGAGGAAGGAGGCCAGGAGGGTCTCGTCCAGCTCACGGCCCCGGTTCTCGGGCCGCGACAGGAAGCGGTGGGCCGCCGCCGCCGCCTCGGCGATCTCGGTGCGCCCACCGTAGGAGAGGGCGATGTTGAACTGGAGCCCGTCGTTGCCCTCGGTGAGACGCATCCCCTCTCGCAGGGCCTTCTGCACCGAGGGGTACAGCTCGTCCATGCGGCCGATGACCTGGAAGCGGATGGCGTGCTTGATGAGGGTGGGCAGCTCCCGGGCCAGGTACTCCTTGAGAAGCTCCATGAGGGTGTCCACCTCGGCCCGGGGGCGCTTCCAGTTCTCCCGGGAGAAGGCGTAGAGGGTCAGCACCTCCAGGCCCAGCCGGGCGGCCGATTCCACCGTGTCCCGCACCGCGGCGATGCCGGCCCGGTGGCCGGCCACCCGCGGCAGCCGCCGCTGGCCCGCCCAGCGCCCGTTGCCGTCCATGATCACGGCCACGTGCCGGGGCAGCCGGCTCAGATCGAGCCGGGACAGCAGGTCGGCCTCGGGCGTGTTGGGCTCCGCGAACCCTTCCAGATCGGCCTTGCGCACCAGTCCTCCCCCCGCGGCTTGCCGGGTCGAGTCTAACATAGGGCCTGACTCAGGCCGGCCTGCGCTGGAAGCCGTGGGGATGGCGCCGGTGCCAGTCCCACGCCGTCTGCACGATGGCCTCCAGGGACGGGAAACGGGGCGACCAGCCCAGCTCCACCCGGGCGCGCTCCGAGGAGGCCACCAGCACCGACGGATCGCCGGGCCGCCGCGGCGCCTGCTCGATGGGGATCCGGCGGCCGCTCACCCTGGCGCAGACCGTGACCACCTCCCGGACCGAGAACCCCTCGCCGTTGCCCAGGTTGTAGATCCCCGACTGTCCCCCGGCGATGCGGTCCAGGGCCAGCACGTGGGCATCGGCCAGGTCCGAGACGTGCACGTAGTCCCGGACCGCCGTGCCGTCGGAGGTGGGGTAGTCGGTGCCGAACAGCTGCAGGGGAGGGCCCTGGTCGCGGGCGGCGGCCAGCACCTTTGGGATGAGGTGGGACTCGCCGCGGCCGTGGTCCTCGCCGATGTCGCCCTCCGGGTGGGCGCCGGCGGCGTTGAAGTAGCGCAGGGTCACGTAGGGAAGGTCGTAGGCCACCCGGTAGGCCTCCAGGGCGCGCTCGAAGGCCAGCTTGCTGTCCCCGTAGGGATTGGTGGGCACGGTGGGATGCTCCTCGGTGATGGGGATGTCCCGGGGCTCACCGTACACCGCGGCGGTGGAGGAGAAGACCAGCCCGCCCCACCGGCTCTGGCGCATCCATTCCAGAAGCTGGAGGCTGCGGACCAGGTTGTTATGGAAGTACCGCTCCGGGCGCGCCACCGACTCGCCCACCTCGGCGTGGGCCGCCATGTGGATGACGGCGTCGATGGGCCCCTCCTCTCCCAGCCGGGCCAGGGTGTCGGCGTCGGCGAAGTCAGCCACCACCAGGGGCACATCCCCCACCGCCTCCCGGTGACCGGCCACCAGGCTGTCCACCACCACAGGCCGGTGGCCAGCCTCCAGCAGGCGGCGGACCACGTGGCTCCCCACGTAGCCGGCCCCTCCGGTGACCAGGATCCTCTTGGCCATCATCCACCACCTCTCGCGCCCCGGACGGCGGGCAGCGGACCGTAGCCCACCCGCATCAGGCACAGGCCCTGGGCGGGAGCGGTGGGACCGGCCTGCCGCCGGTTCCGCGCCGCCAGCAGCCCCACCAGGGAGCCCGGCGTGCGCCGGCCCTGGCCCACCTGCGCCAGCGTCCCCACCATGTTGCGCACCTGGTGGCGGAGAAAGCCGTCGCCCACCACGTCCAGGATCATCGTATCTCCCCGGCGCCTGAGATCCAGCCGCATCACCCGCCGGGTGCAATCGTCCACCGCGGTGCCGGACCCGCAGAAAGAGGAAAAGTCGTGCCGGCCCACCAGGTGGGTGGCGGCCGCGCGCATGGGGGCGAGGTCCGGGGGCGCTCCGGGCATCCAGCCCACCCGGTCGGCCTCGAAGGGAGAGGGTTTGCGTCCCAGGTGCAAGAGGTAGCGGTAGTGCTTCCAGCGCGCATCCTTGCGGGCGTGGAAGGCGGCCGCAGCCCGGGACAGGCGTTCCACCCGGATGTCGCGCGGCAGCAAGGAGTTGAGGCCATGCACCAGCCTTGCCGGGGAGAGCGTCTCCATGGCGCGGAAGTGGGCGACCTGGCCGCGGGCGTGCACGCCGGCATCGGTCCGGCCAGCACCGGCCACGGCGACCGGCTGCCCCAGGAGGCGCCCCAGGGCCTCCTGGAGGCGCCCCTGGATGGTGTCGCCGCGGCGCTGGATCTGCCATCCGGCAAAGGCCGTCCCCAGGTACGAGACCGTCATCCGGAAGGTCTTCATTCCTTCAGGCAAGATCTTCTCCGCAGGGAACTTGCGGCGATGCCGCCAGGCCCGGGGGGTGCCCCGCCGTGCCTTGACTTGGCGCCGGACGGAAACTATAGTTTGGCCCCGAACTGAGGCGAAAGAGGGTGTGGCCCCCAACCTCCCCACGGTGACGGGCTGGCCTCTGGACGAGGAAGGACCGCTCCCGCCCGCTAGAGGAGGCATTCCGCATGCAGACCTTGGGAACCTGGTGTCGCCGGCTGGCCTTTTCCCTCGCCCTCGCGGCCCTGGTCCTGGCCATTCCCGCCTGCAGCAGCGGTGGTGGCGGTGGCGGTGGCGGCGGCGGCGGCGCGACCGCCAGCTTCGCCACCAATGACGCGGCGGCAGCCGCCAACCTGGTCCGCCTCCTGGGCGGGGCGGTGTCGGGGAGCAACATCACCCTCAACGTGGCCATCGGCGGGCCCACCACGAGCAGCGACTACTACGCCTTCGCCTTCGACATTGTCATCGGCGACTCCACCGTGGCCCGCTACGTGCCCGGATCGGCCACCGCCGGCGGCTTCCTTCAGGGGGGCCTCAACGTCAACGCCAACCAGGTTGGCAGCCGCGTCGTGGTGGGCATCTCCAAGCAGGGCGCCGTGGCCGGCAACGGCACGGCGGCGGCCGAGGCCACCGTCATCAGCCTGACCTTCGAGGTCCTCAAGGTGGGCAGCACCAGCCTGACCTTCGACGGCTCCCCGTCGGGCAATCCCGGCGGCGCCAACTGCAGCGCCAACGGCCCCGAGGCCATCGACTCCACCGGCACCGACTGCATCCCGTCCACCAACTTCGGCGCCGGCGGCACCATCTCCGGCGTTTAGGCCCGCTTCGGTCCTGACCGGCTTCGAGGCCGCCCGCACGGGCGGCCTCGCTGCTTTCGGGCCCCGGGCGTGAATCCCTCCCCGCGGCGGGTGTAGACTGTTCC
>JBFGDW010000228.1:0-5857 GCA_041580435.1 Candidatus Polarisedimenticolia bacterium
CGTTCGTGCTGAGCCTGCTGCCGGAGCGGCACCTTTACATGATCGATCCCGGCCTGGGCACCCTTCTCGTGCTGGGGCTGGCCTGGGGCGAGATGACGAGGCGCCGGGCCCCGCCCTGGACCATCGCGTTGGTGCTGGGGGCCCTCCTTCTGATCCCCCCGCCCACGGTGAACACCTCGAGCCTGATGACGGGTGCCGCACTCCTGCTGGCCTACGGACGGACTGTCGCGTGGGAGCCCCTGCAGCGCCGGTTCGGGGCCCGGTCAGGGCTGGAGAGCCTGCTGGTGGCAGCCATCTGCTCCCTCAAGTTCTCGCTTCTGCCAGCGGCGGCAATCACCCTGGCGACCTGCTTCATCCTGCGGCTGGTCAGGTCGGATCAGCCGCGGCAGGAGATCCGGGCCTTGGCGCTGACGTTGATCCTCGTGACGATCTTCCTGGCGCCCTGGTCCCTCGCGTTCCTCATCTCCACGGGAACCCCTCTCTACCCCGTGCTGGGAAGGGGTTACCACTTGGGGCTGGAGACCGCCTTCCCCCTCACGAGCTCGCACTGGTGGACCGGCACGCTGGAGGCCCATCTGTCCAATCCCCTGGTCGTGGCCATCATGGTCATGGTGGGGGTTCTCCTTGCCCGGCGCATGTCCGCATGGCACGAGCGGGTGGCGTTGATCTCCCTGGCCACGGGGGCGTTCTTCGGGGCGCTGACCACCACCTACGCCCTGCGCGGCTTCGACGCCTACCGGTTCGCCTTCCCAGTTGCGTTCCCCTGCTTCGTCTACCAGGCCTGCGCGGCCGCCGGGGCGGGAGCGGTTGGACACCGGTGGGGATGGCGCCGCATCCTGATGGGCTCTGTGGGCGCTGGCGCCCTTCTGCTCGCGGTCCTTGGCACCCCGCACCGGAGAACGGCCTACTTCCAGGGCATGCTCGAGGCGACGCGTTTCGGACTCCAGGGCACGAGCCTGACGACGGAGCAGGAGCGCCACCGCCACCGCCAGATTCAGGAGGCCGTCCCGGCAGGGGCCCCGCTGCTGGCGCGGCTGGCCAGGCCTTATCTCATGGACTTCAGCCGGCAGGCCGTCTTCGTCCCCGACCGGCCCGGCCAGAGCGGCCCCTCCCCGGGATTCCCCTATCTGCGTGGGAGCGAGGCCCTGGCGGACTACCTGCTGGCGGAACAGGTGCGCTTCGTGGCCTATGATTACGCCCTGGAGGGAGGCTTTTCCAGAAGCCGCTACGCCACCCGCGTCCTTCCCGGCGCCACACCCTGGGGGAGGGATGTCGCCCTTCGCACGCTGGATTTCCAGGACAGCCTGGCGGAGCTGGGGCGGAGCCGGCACAAGCTTTACGACGATGGCCAGACCTTCGTCATCGACCTTGCCCGTCAGGCGGAGCCCGGCCGGCCGTGAAGGCCGAGCCCCTCGCGCCATCCGCGGCTCGCCGCTCAGGGTTGCAGGCGCCCGGCCGGGCCCAGCAGCTCCGAAAGCTCCCGGCGGCGGGCCGGGTCCTCCTGGAACAGGCCGCGATAGGCGGAGGTCACAGCCACCGCGCGCTGCTTCTCCACCCCGCGCATGGCCATGCACAGGTGGAATCCCTCCATCACCACGGCCACGCCGGCCGGTGCCACGGCCTTCTCCAGGGCCTCGGCCACCTGCCGAGTGAGCCGCTCCTGCACCTGCAGCCGGCGGGCGAAGTGATCCACCAGGCGCGGAATGCGCGAGAAGCCGATGATCCGCCCGGCCGGCAGGTAGGCCACGTGGCAGCGCCCGAAGAACGGGAGCAGGTGGTGCTCGCACAGGGAGTAGTACTCCACGTCCCGCACCAGCACCAGGTCCGAGCCCTCCTCCTGGAAGATGGCCCCGGTGAGCAGGGAGCGCAGGGAGGTCCCGCCGCCGTCGGTGAGGCGGGCCAGGGAGCGGGCGACCCGCTCGGGCGTGCCGGCCAGCTCCGGCCGGTCAGGGCTCTCCCCCACCCACTCGAGGAGGCGGCGCACCGCCGCCCGGGCGGCGGCGGCGGACGGCTTCCTGGATCGGGACGGCATGGGCGCTCCTCCCCGGCGTGGGCCGGGACATTCTACATCCCCGCCCGGATCAGAAGCCCTGGTTGCGGCCGAACTGGGACGCCATGATGGCCAGGTCGATGCCGTCGATGGCGCCGCTGCCGTCCAGGTCGACGCCTAGCTGGTAGCGCGGGTCGGGGAAGATGGCGCCGAACGCCAGGGAGAGGCGGGCCAGATCGAAGCCGTCCACCCGGCCCGAGCCGTCCACGTCGGTGGCGGTGAGTGGGGCCTGCACGCCGAAGAAGGCGCTGCTGTAGGTGTCGAAGCCGTCGGGATTGATGACCCGGATGCGGCGCGGGCCCGACGGCGCATTGGAGGGGATGGAGATTCCGAGATCAAGCACCCCCTCGGAGATGCGGCTGACCGCGATCACCTGCACCAGCGGGTCGGGCGCCGGCGGCAGCGGCCCGCTCAGGTCAGGCGGGACGATCTGGGCCGTCACCCCGGTAAAGAAGTGGGCGCCGGTGAGGCGCAGCAGGGTGTTGGGCGAGGCCGGCGGCAGCGTGGCCGGCTGGATGGTGAAGATCTCCGGGGAGAACAGGGTGGTGGTGAAGGACATGACGGCCGAGCGGCTTTCCTGGTTGTCGTAGTCCCTGGAGACCACCTGGAACTGGTAGTCGGTCCCCGGCGCCAGCCCCTGAAGGGTGAAGGCGTGGGTCAGGTCGAAGCGCTGCAGGGAGGTGGTCTGGTCCAGGGGGCCGCCGGCCAGGCCGTACATCACCCGGCCGTCGGTGGCCGGCGACGTGCGCCAGGAGACGCGGGCGGTCTGGTTCTTGATCTGGTCGGCCATCACCTCGCTGAGAACAGGGGGCGGGCCCGCGGGCAGGCGCATGCCCACGCACAGCGTGGTGGTCTGGTCCACCGCCACCGGGAAGTTGGGACCAAGGCGCTCGGCGGTGAGAAGGACGCCGCCGCCGGGCACCCGGTCGTGGAGGAGGCCCGGCGGGCCGCCTCCGGTGTAGCGGACCTCCACCAGCAGGTGATCGACGCCGTTGTACGGGAACGGAGGCTCCAGCGACATGTGGACCCGGCCGGCCTCCTGGATGCCGCGCTGCTCCCTGGCGCCCAGCATCACGGTGGTGACGTCCAGGGATTCGGTGAAGTTCCGGTCCAGGTCCGGCTCGCCAGCCTGGGTGCGCAGGCGGAACTCGGGCTTGCTGGCCATCTTGATGCTCAGTGCCTCCCACTGCACACCGTCGGGCCCGCCGAAGACCGGCCAGTCCAGGTTGGTGATCATGGCCGGCCGTCCGATGGCGTCGGCACGGATCAGGTACTGGAAGCGCAACCCGCCGACCCCGCTGAAGGTGGCCCCCACCCCCCAGGGCCGCGTGTGGGTCTGGATGGGGCTGGGGTCGCCGGGGATGCAGGTGCGGGCCACCGGGGCCTCCACGGGGATCCCGCTGCGGCTGCCGGCCAGGGACGGATCGGCCACGTCGGTGGCCGTGAGGGTGTGGAGCCCGGCGGTGGCGAACACCACCGGCTCGGGCACCGCGAGGAACCCGCGGGCCGGTGCGTCGAACACCACCGGCGCCGGCAGGCTGGCGCCCGGGTCGGTGGGGGATGTGACCTGCACCGTGCCGCGGTAGCCGGTGGCCACCCGCCCGTCGCTGTCCAGGGCCAGGAGAGCCAGGCGCGACGGCACGCCGGCCTGCACCCCGTCAGGGAGGCGGACGAAGGCGAACGCCGCCGCCGGACCGGGGGGCACCGGCCGGCTGGTGTCCACGCTGGCTCGGCCGCCGGTGGCGGCGGTGAAGTAGGGCTCCCACTCGGTTCGCAGGAGCTGGATGCGGCTCACCTCCTCAGGCGAGGGGAAGCGGCCCCGGCGGGCCACCACGGTCAAGGCCTGACGAAACGCCTTCTGGGACGCGGCCACGTCGGGAATCCGCGGCCCCTCCACCCGGATGACGTCATCCAGGGTGAAGTCGCGGCGCGTCGCGCCCAGCGTGCGCGGGATCTGGGACGGCACCGAGATGGGACTGCTGGAGCAGGTGGCAGACGGGCCCCCGTCGGGATAGGTCACGTTTTTCAGCACGAAGAACGGAGGCACCTCCTCGGGAGCCAGCAAGCCCATGAGGTACAGGTCCAGGGGGCTGTACCCGTCGGTGGATCCCGAGTTGGTCCAGGTCCCGTTGAAGTTCTGGGTCCAGCGGTTCCCCTCCAGGGACGACATGCCCGGCGGGTTGGAGGCGGCGAAGGCGAACGCCGAGCGGCTGTCATGGAAGAAGCACCAGTGGGCGTTTCCCCGCCCCAGGAGATCGGTGGTGATCTGGACCCCCGGCCCCGGGTCCGCGTCGACGCGCACGAAGGCGCCGAACCGGTGGGCGAACTCGTGGGCCATGAGGGACAGAGCCGTGTTGTTGTCGCCGGTGATCCGCTGGGCCGGGTTGGAGGGACGGCGCATGAAGTTGCTGAACATGAGCACGCTCTGCAGCCGGCCGGCGCTGCCGTACGCCGCCGTGTCATCGGTGAGGGACCGGTTGATGCCACGCACGTCGTTGCGCACCATGACGTGGAACGTGCCTGAGTTGTGATCGAAGTTGGGCAGCAGGGAGAGGGTATCGATGTCGTCGGGAAGCGCGGCGAAGTACTGCCGGGCCAGGCGGACCGGATCCAGGATGAAGCCGTTGACCACCGACCCGAAGATGCCGGTCCCGTCGTCCACCAGGACAACGACCCCACCCACGTCCACGACGTTCCCGCGCTCGATGTTGCCGTCGCTACCCAGGATCTGGGCGAGGCGCGAGGTGGATTCGGCCTCCGGGATCGGGGCCTCCAGGGAGAGGGGCGGGCCAAGCAGGGCGTCGCGGCGGCGGGCGGCCTCCAGCAGCCGCTCTTCCAGACCCTCCTCGGTCTGGCACTCACCGTGAGACTGAGCCTGAACCGGCACGGTGGCCGGTGCCTCGGGCATCCGGGCGCGCGCACCCCCCTGGGCCGCGGACAGCGCCGCGGCCAGCAGGCCGGTGAGCAACCTGCGGCCCGTCCTGCGGGTGCCGCCCCAGATCACCAGAGCCCCCTTCCCCGCCTCTGTCAGGCTCCGTTCCACCGCCATTGTATCCCGCGCCGGGCGGCGCGGCCAAGCGCGCGGGCGCGTCGCTGCTGCGCCGGCGCTGCACCCCGGCCGCCCGCCCGCCGCTCGCCGCGACAGCAGGGAGATTCCGGGCTAGCATGGGGGTGAGATGACGCAGACCATCGCACCGCAGGATCGGATCTGGCTGGCGCTCGCACGACCGGCCCGGGTGGAGACGCGGGTGCGCGGCTCGCGCTTTTTGGCCGACGTGGCGCCCGTGGACAGCGCCGCCGGCGCCGCCGGACACCGCCAGGCGCTGCGCGACGAGTTCCCCCGGGCGACGCACCACTGCTGGGGTGTGCGCGTGCGCGAGGGAGAGCACCTCACCGAGCAGGGCAGCGACGCCGGCGAGCCGTCCGGAACGGCGGGCCGTCCCATCCTGGGCGCCCTGGAGGCATCCGGCGTGGAAGGGGCGAGCCTGGTTGTGGTGCGCTGGTTCGGTGGGACCAAGCTGGGGACCGGCCCACTGGCCCGGGCCTATGGCGACGCGGCCGGAAAGGCGCTGGCGGCGGCCGGCACCACGCGGCGGCGCTGGCTGGCTCTCTACACCCTCAGCTTCCCCCACCATTGCTCCGGTGAGGTGCGGCGGGTCCTGGCGCGCCTGGAGGCCCTGGTGCGCGGCGAGACGCATGGCGCGGACGCGGAGATCCAGGTGGGCGTCCGGGTGGACCGGGCCCGCGCCCTGGAGGAGGCCCTGGCAGGCGCCACCCGCGGCCAGGGGACGGCGAGCCCGGCGGGAC
>JBFGDW010000229.1:0-5854 GCA_041580435.1 Candidatus Polarisedimenticolia bacterium
CGGGCCCTCGCCCGGAAGAGCCACCAGCGCGTGGCCGCCTCCACCGGCGCCCGGGGGATCAGGGCAGTTATCCCCGCCAGCGCCCGCGAAGGGCGTCCCAGGAGGGCCACCGAGGTGTAGCCGCAGGCCAGCAGGGCATCCAGGAGGCGCCGGTCCACGGCCCCATCCACCGGCGCGAAGCGGGAGCAGCGCACCCCCAGCGCGTCCTCCAGGGCGGCGCGACCGCCGTGTAACTCCCTCTCCAGCTCGGCGCCGGTCAGGCCGGCCAGCGGCCGCCCCTCCAGGCCGTGGGAGCCCACCGTCCAGCCGGCGTCGTGCAGCTCGCGCACCATGGGCCAGGTGAGCCTCCGCCCTGCCTCGCCCGCGCCCCCGGCGGCCACGAAGGCCGTGGCGGGCAGCCCGCGCGCTTGCAGCAGGGGCAGGGCCTCGGTGTAAACCTCCCGGTGGCCGCCGTCCAGGGTGAGGGCCACCGCGGCCCTGGTGCGGGCCGTCGCGTCCTCCAGGTCCACCACGGCAAGGCCGGCATCCTCCAGCCAGTCCACCTGGGCCGCGAAGCGCAGGGCCGGGACACCCTCGGGGGCGCCGACGCGCCTCCAGGCCAGGACCGTCATGGAGCCGGGCGCCGGCTCACAGCCCCAGCAAACCCAGGTACCAGGCCACCGCTGCGCTGCCGTAGAAGATGGCCGCCACCCCCGCCACCGCCAGGAAGGTGCCGAAGGGAAGCGCCGTGCGGCGCCCCCCACGGCCGGCGGCCATGAGGGCGAGGCCGGCGAGGCTCCCCAGGGTGGCCGCCAGGAAGGTCACCAGGAACACCTGGCGCAGCCCCACGAAGGCGCCGATGAGCGCCAGCATCTTGAGATCCCCCAGGCCCATGCCGCTGCGCTCCTCCTCGGTGGCGTCCGGCCCCAGGCGGTTGCGCGTCCACAGCCACCAGCCCGCCATGAGCGCCGCCACCAGCAGCGCCCCGGCGGCGGCGCCCGAGGCCGCCGCCGCCACCCGCGCCCAGCCGCTCCCGTCCAGGAGGGGATTCCAGGGGGCCAGGATCAGCCCGGCGGCCGTCCCGGGCAGGGTGACCGCGTCGGGCAGCAGCATGGTCTCCAGGTCGGTGAAGAACAGGATGAGCAGCCCCAGGGCGAACAGGGCCAGGACCGCGAAGCCGGCGCCCGGCCCGAAGCGCAGCGCCAGCCCCAGGTAAAGCAGGCCACCCAGCGCCTCCACCAGGGGGTAGCGCCCCGGGATGGGCGCCCGGCAGTCGCGGCAGCGTCCACCCAGCACGAGCCAGGACAGCAGCGGGACATTGTCCCGCGCCCTTACCTTGCGGCCGCAGGCCGGGCAGGCCGAGCGGACCCAGACCACCGAGCGGTGCTCCGGCAGCCGGTGGATGCAGACGTTGGCAAACGACCCCATCACCAGGCCCAGCAGCGCGGCCCAGGCCGGGAAGAGCCAGGCAGGCAGGGGTATGAGGCCGTCGGGTCCGCCCATCAGCGGCGCCGGAGGCGGAAGGCGGCAGTGGCGCTCACGGTGCCGGTGCGCCGGTCGTAGAGGTACTCCCCCCCGTCGGGATCCCGCGGGATCTCCGGGACCAGCCCCGCCCGGACCAGATCCTGCAGCTGGCCCGGCGGCCGGCCGTGGCGCTCCCGGAACATGGACACGGCTTCGTTCAGGCCCGCCAGATCGATCTCCAGGGTCAGGTCGTGGACATGGTTGGCGGCGATGGCCCGCACGCGGGCATCGTCGGTCCCGGCCAGGACCTCCGACCAGAGCGCCAGGGAGGTCTGCTTGTCCCCCTTCTTGTTGTGCATCTCGGCGTGGAGGCGTCGCGTGGAGGGTGGGGCACCCGGAATCTCCATGGCCCGCTTGAAGTAGGCCGCGGCCCGCTCGTAGTCCCGCGCCGTGTCGTAGGCCCAGAAGCCGGCCTCGTAAGGGAGGATCCACTCGTCGGGGTTGGCCTCCATTCCCTGGTCCAGCAGGCGCAGGCCCGCCTCCACGTCCCGCTTCTCCGCCACCAGGATCAGGGCCCCGATGAGATACGGGTCCACGAAGCGTGGATCGAGGCGCGCGATCACCTGGCCGTAGACATGCTCCAGGTAGAGGAAGCGCTCGTCGGCGGAGACCGAGCCGTAGTGCTGGATGCTCCAGAGGTAGAGGAGATCGGCCAGGAACGTGGGGTAGCCCAGGGACGCGGCCCGCAGGAACGTCCCCTTGGGGAGGTAGAGCAGCCGCCGCCCGGGATCCCTGGGCAGGGGGTGGCTCTCCAGCCAGGCCTGGGTGGTCCCCACCACGGTGAGGCCCAGCACCAGCAGCAGGGCCGTGGCGCGTCGCCGGCCGCGGCCGTCGCGGCTCACGTCAGGTCCCTCCGGGAGAAGGCCACCGCCGCGGCCAGCACCAGCAGCAGGACCCAGCCGGCCCCGTAGGCTGTCTGCCCCAGGAGGAACCCCAGGGGCACCGGATCGCCGTGCACCGCCTCGGCGCGCACGTTGAACCGATCCAGGTTGGGGAGCAGGTGGTAGGTGGCGCGCACCGCCGCTGCCGCCCACCCCTCACCCAGCCGGCGGGCCAGCATGGGCAGGGACCAGACCAGGTGCCCGGCCACGTACATGGCCAGGGTGAAGAGGATGCCCAGGATGGACGACGACGACACCGAGGAGAAGAAAAGGGCCAGGGCGGTGACCACGGCCAGCTCCACGGCGATGAGCCACAGCGCGGGCAGCGCCGGCGCCACGGGATCGCCCCGCCACAGCAGCAGCAGGAGGAAGCCGGCGCTCATGACCGCGGCGTTGACCCACAGGGTCAGGACCAGGCCCAGGTACTTCCCGGTGACGAAGGCACCCCGGGTGACCGGCCGGGCCAGGATGGTGTAGGCGGTGCGCCGCTCGATCTCCTTGGTGATGAGGGACACACCCACGAAGACGGCGGTGAGAACCCCGAAGAAGGCGATGGCGGCCAGCCCGGTGTCGGTGACGATGCGGGTCTCAGAGCCCACCGTGAGCAGCGCCAGCAGGCGCGAGGTGGCGATCATGACCAGCGCGAAGGCCAGCAGCAGGTAGAGGACGCGATCCCGCACCGCCTCCCGGAAGGTCATGGCCGCGATGGCCGACACGGGCCCGATCACGTGGCCTCCGTGCCGCGCCCCACCACGTCCAGGAAGCGCTCCTCCAGCGTGTGCCGGTGGGGGGTGACCGAGTGGAGAGTCGCCCCCTGCTGGCGGAGCCGCTCCAGCAGGCGGGCCAAGGCCTCGTCCCCCTCCACCCGGATCAGGAGACGGTCGCCCCGCCGGGCCGTCACCTGCCACCCCTCGGCGCCGTTCCAGCCGGCCGGTGTCGCCCCCAGGGCGGTCACCTCCCAGGAGGGGGAGCGGCGGCCCAGGACCTCGTCCAGGGTCCCCTCCAGGGCGAGCCGGCCGCTCTCCAGGATCCCCACCCGGTCGCAGAGGACCTCGGCGTCGGAGAGGATGTGGGAGGAGAAGAAGACGGTGGTTCCCCGCTCCCGCTGGGCCAGGATCAGGTCGCGGACGTCGCGGCGTCCCGCGGGGTCCAGCCCCGACATGGGCTCGTCAAGGATGAGCAGCTCCGGTCCGCCCAGCAGCGCCTGGGCGATCCCCAGGCGCTGGAGCATCCCCTTGGAACACTTTCGGATGGGCCGGTCGGCCCGGGAGGCCATCCCCACCTCCGACAGGAGTCGCTCCACCGCGGCCCCACGCTCGCCGGGCGGCACCCCGGCCAGGCGCGCCTGGAAGCGCAGGAACTCTCGCCCGGTGAGGTAGCCGTAGAAATTGGGCTGCTCCGGCAGGTAGCCGAGCCGGCGGCGGGCGGCGGGGCGCGTGGCAGGCTGGCCCAGGAGCGTCACCTGTCCCGCGTCGGCAGTCACCAGGCCGGTGACGATCTTGATGGTCGTGGTCTTGCCGGCGCCATTCGCACCGATGAATCCGTACACCTCGCCCCGGCGCACCTCCAGGTCCAGGCCACGCAGGACGCTGGTGCGACCCAGGGAGAGGTGCCCGGCGAAGGCCTTCACCAGGCCCTGGATGGTCAGCACTGGCTGCTCCGGCCCCGGCGCGCTCATGCGGCCGGCACCCCGGCAGCCCGGCCCGCCAGCTCCACGTACAACTCCTCCTGCCGGCGCACCATGGCGTCGATGTCGAACTCCTCCACCCGGCGGCGGCCGGCCTCCCCCATGGCGTGCCTCCGCTCGGGCGACGCCAGCAGATGGCTGACCCGCGCCGCGGCGGCGGCGGGCTCGCCGACGGGGACAAGGTAGCCTGTCTCGCCGTCAGCCACAGCCTCCGGCGTGCCGTCCACCGCCGTGGCCACCACCGGACGGCCGCAGGCCATGGCCTCGGGCACCACACGGGGAAGCCCCTCGTGCAGGGAGGTGAGCACCAGCACGTCCAGAGCATCCATCACCGCCGGGATGTCGCGGCGCCATCCGGCCAGGATCAGTCGCTCCTCCAGGCCGGCGTCCCGCCGCGCCGCCTCCACCGCTCCCCGCAGCTCACCGTCGCCCACCAGCAGGAAGCGTGCGTGTGGGTGCTCACGGAGCACCTGGGCCGCCACCGACACGAAGGCCACCGGGTCCTTCTGGGGCTTGAGGCAGGCCACCATCCCCACCAGGGGGACGCCGTCCGGCACGCCCAGCTCACGGCGAACGGCCATTCCCGAGCCGCCGGCCCGGCGGCAGGGATCCAGGGGGATTCCCGAGCGGATGACCACCGCCTGCTCCCGGCGGAACACCCCCGCCGCCTCCCCCTTGTCCAGGTCCGAGCGCGCCACGCAGATGAAGCGGTCCGTGCGCCGCGCCGCGGCCCGCTCCAGGGCCACATAGAGCCGGCGCACCGGCGCCGCCTGGTGATCATGGAACGGGAAGCCGTGCACCGTGTGGATCACCGCCGGCACCCGTGCCCGGCGCGCCGCCCAGCGCCCCAGGATGCCCGCCTTGGACGAGTGGGTGTGCACGATGTCCGGCTGGATGCGGCGCAGCAGCCGCACCAGGGCCCAGGCGGCCCTGCCATCGGCCAGCGGGCGGATCTCGCGCACCATCTCCGGCAGGAAGATCACCTGGGCGTCGGCCACCGCCCTCATCTCCTCGGCCAGCGGCCCGTCCGGCGACGTGATCAGCGAGGGGACGAAGCGGCTCCGGTCCAGGTGCTGCACGGTGTAAAGGGTGTTGGCCTGGGCCCCGCCCAGCTCGGGGCGGGTCAGGATGTGGGTCACGCGGATGCGCCGCTGCGCGGGCATGGCTCCTCCGCGCCGGCCGGGGCCGGCGTGTCCTCCGCCGCTGCGTCGGCTGACAGGGCCGCGGCGGTCTGCATCCCCTGGAACAGGGCGTCCTCCATGGATCCGTACTCCCATCTCCCGTAGCGGCCGATGGAGTGGATCCGGCGCTCCTGCAGCCAGCCCAGCAGGCGCGGCAGCACCTGGCGCCGGTGGGCGTCGAAGATCACGTAGGCCGGGTCCACCACCATGACCTGCTCCGCCACGACCTGGTCGGCGGCGCGCAGCAGCCCGCAGGCCCGCAGATCCTCCTTCACCCGGGCCACCAGCCCCGGGATCTCGGCGGGGTGCAGATCCAGGCGCGCCACCTCCACGTAGAGGGAGGAGCAGCCGGGTGGCGCCGACGCCTGGCAGAAGGCGGTGGGGCTGCCCACGCGGTAGAAAACGTAGCGGTCCTCGGGGAAGTAGATCCAGTGGCGGTGGGTGAGCCCTTCCCGGGCAATCCCCAGGTTCACGTTGAGGACCTGGGTCGCCTGCAGGCCTCTGGCCGCCTGGCGCAGATCCCCGGGCAACCCGTCCACCAGCGCCAGCAGCCTGGGCAGCGGCAGGGTGGAGACCAGGTCGTCATATCTCATGACCTCGCC
>JBFGDW010000230.1:0-5852 GCA_041580435.1 Candidatus Polarisedimenticolia bacterium
GGGATCACCGTGGCGCGCCCCAGGGCGCCCCGCGGGACGGACACCCGCCGGACGTAGTCGCTGATGCAGATGAGTTGATCGGACAGGCCGCCCAGGAGGGCGCGGCTGGCCCGGGGGCCGAAGCGCAGGTCGTACTGGGGGGTGTCCAGCCCCTCCCGCAGGTGCCAGACATGGGGCAGCGGCACCAGCCGCGCCGCCAGCGCCCCGCCCAGCGGGAAGACGGTATTGGTGTGAATGAGGCGCACGCCGTGCCCCTCGGCCAGCTCCACCAGCCGGGCCAGGTTGAAGGCGTTGCGGGCCGCCGCCTTGATCTTGCCCAGGGGGGAGGCGCGCAGGCGGGCCAGGGAGGCGCAGGGTAGCAGGGAGCAGGGGACCTCCAGCCGCTCCAGGGTCTGCTGGAACGGGCCCGGAGAGGGGGCCACCGCCAGCGGCCGGAACCGACGCCGATCCAGCCCCTCCAGGAGCACCGACAGGCTGCGGTTGGCGCCGCCGGTGGAGGCGCTGTTCAGGACGTAGAGGATGGGGGCGGGACGCTGGCCGCTCACGCCGCCTCCCCGGCCGGCCGGGCCGGCCGCCTGCGCCGGCGCCGCCTCAGCCCCGCTCGCCCAGCGGCCGGAAGGCGCGGTCCCGCGGGCCGACGTACTCGGAGCGCGGGCGGATGAGGCGGTTGTCGGCGTACTGCTCCATCACGTGGGCCGTCCAGCCGGTGATGCGGGAGCAGGCGAAGATGGCCGGGTAGGCCTCCTTGGGGATCCCCAGGGAGCGGTAGGCGGCGGCGGAGTAGAAGTCCACATTGGGATCCAGCCCCTTCTCCCGCTTCATGATCTCCTGCATGCGCACCGACATGTCGTACCAGCGGGTGTCGCCGGCGTCGCGGCCCAGGTCCTGGGCCATCTGCCGCAGGTGGACGGCCCGCGGGTCCATGGTCTTGTAGACCCGGTGTCCGAACCCCATGATCCGCTCCTTGCGGGCCAGGCGCTTCTTCACCGCCTCCTCCACGGCGTCGACCCCGCCGATGGCCTCCAGCGTCTCCATGACCGCCCGGTTGGCGCCGCCGTGGAGCGGCCCCTTGAGGGTGGCGATGGCGGCCACCACGGCGGAATGCAGATCCGCCAGCGTGGCGGCGGTGACCCGTGCCGAGAAGGTGGACGCGTTGAAGCCGTGCTCGGCGTGGAGCACCAGGGCCAGATCCATGGCGCCCTCGGCGGCAGGGCTGGGCGCCTCCCCCCGGAGCATCCAGAGGAAGTTGCCGGCGTGATCCCGGGACGGGTCGGGATCCACCAGGGAGCGGCCGGCCTTCAGGCGCAGGACCCCTGCCAGCAGCGTGGCCATCCTGGCGGTGAGGCGGATGGCCTTGCGCCGGTTGGCCGCGGGGTCCATGGACTCGGCCTCGTCGTCGAAGGACGCCAGCAACGAGACGCCCGTGCGCAGCGACTCCATGGGGCTGGCGCCGGCGGGGAGGGATCGCAGGGCGTCCCACACCGGCCCGGGGATCCCCCGGTTGCCGGCCAGGTCCTTCCTCAGGCTCTCCAGCTCGGCCTGGGTGGGCAGGTCATCGTGCCACAGCAGCCACGCCACCTCCTCGAAGCTCGCCCGGCCGGCCAGG
This sequence comes from Candidatus Polarisedimenticolia bacterium, assembly GCA_041580435.1. GTDB lineage: Bacteria > Acidobacteriota > Polarisedimenticolia > SMYD01 > SMYD01 > JBFGDW01. The sequence continues at coordinate 1,607 of JBFGDW010000230.1, forward strand.
TCGTTGATGTCGTAGCCGCGGTAGACCAGCTTGCCCTGCTGGCCGTCGATGGTGCAGATGGAGCTGCTGGCGACGATGACGCCCTCCAGCCCCGCGGAACGGGTGGGCGCTGCGCCCTGACTCGGTGTCTGGGTCATGTCACGATCCTGCCGGTGGAGTTTTAGGGCTGAGCCGGGGAGGGCGCGCCGTCTCGTCGCGCTCGCCGCCCTCAGAATGTAGCACAGCACCGCCGCCTCCCCGGAGCCGCCGTGACAGCCCATCGAGGAGTTGGAGCGCCTCCAGGGGGGTCAGCGCCTCGGGACGGACGGCGCGCAGCGCCGCCAGCGCCTCGTCCTCGGCCGGTGTCCGCGCCGGCGTCGCGGCGAGGACGGGGGGCGTCTCCCGGACCCCGGCCCGTTCCCGGGCCAGGGACGCCGCCATTCCGCCCAGGCGCGGCGGCTCGGCCCGTCCGGCGAAGAGGGCCATCTGCCCCGGTCCATCGCCGGCAGCGTGACGGGCCAGCTTCGGCCTCCCGTCCCGCCCCACCGCCTCGGCCTCCAGGTTCATCAGGATCTCCCGGGCCCGGTCCACCACCTCCCGGGGAACGCCGGCCAGTGCGGCCACCTGGATGCCGTAGGACTGATCGGCGGCCCCCTCCTCCAGGCGGTGCAGGAAGACGATGCGGCCCTCGTGCTCCCGGGCGGTGATGCGCAGGTTGACCACCCGGGGCAGGACGAGGGCCAGCTCGGTGAGCTCGTGGTAGTGGGTGGCGAACAGCGTACGCGGCGCGCCGCCGGCGAGGGCGTCCAGGTGCTCGGCCACGGCCCAGGCGATGGACATGCCGTCGAAGGTCGCCGTCCCCCGGCCGATCTCATCCAGGAGGACCAGGCTGCGCGGCGTGGCGTGGTGCAGGATGTTGGCGGTCTCGGTCATCTCCACCATGAAGGTGGAGTGGCCCTCGGCCAGGCTGTCGGAGGCCCCCACGCGGCAGAAGATGCGATCGGCCACGCCGATGGAGGCGCGGGCGGCGGGGACCATGGAGCCGGCCTGGGCCAGCAGCACCGCCAGGCCCGTCTGGCGCAGCAGCGTGGACTTCCCCCCCATGTTGGGGCCGGTGATGATCTGGATCTGCCGGCCGGCGCCGTCCAGGTGCACGTCGTTGGGGACGAAGCGGTCCCGGCCCACCGCCTCCTCCACCACCGGGTGGCGGCCGCCCTCGATGCGGATGCCGTCGCCGTCGTGCACCTCCGGGGCGCACCAGCCGCCCCGGGCGGCCACGTCGGCCAGGGCGGCGGCCACGTCGATGCGCGCCACCTGGGCCGCGGCGTCCCGGAGGCGGCGGGCATGGGTGAGGACCTCCCCACGCACATCCTCGAACAGCTCCGCCTCCCGGGCCAGGGAGCGCTCCTGGGCCGTGAGGATCTTCTCCTCCATCTCCTTGAGCTCGGGCGTCACGTAGCGCTCGGCCCCGGCCAGGGTTTGCTTGCGGGTGTAGCGCGAGGGCACGCGGCCCACGTTGGCCTTGCTGACCTCGATGAAGTAGCCGAACACCCGGTTGAAGCGCACCTTCAGGGAGGCGATGCCAGTGGCCTCCCGCTCGCGCCCCTCAAGGGCCGCCAGGAAGCTCTTGCCGTCCCGGCCCATGCGCCGCAGCTCGTCCAGGTGGGCGTCGAACCCGTCGCGGATGACGCCGCCGTCGCGCACCGACGCCGGGGGCTCGTCGCCCACCGCCCGGGCGATGAGCTCGGCCGCCTCGGGCACCGGGTCCAGCTCCGCCAGCCGGCGCCGCAGCGGCTCGGCCGCCACCGCCTGCGCCTGCTCCTGGAGGGGCGACAGCGCCGCCAGGGAGGCGCCCAGGCTGCGCAGGTCCCGGGGCGAGGCCGTTCCCAGGGTGAGGCGCGCCAGGAGCCGCTCCAGATCGGCCACGTCCCCCAGGGCCTGGCGCAGGGCGGCGCGCACGGCCCCCTTCTCGGCCAGGTCCGCCACCTCGGAGAGGCGCAGGCGAATGCGCTGCGGGTCGCGCAGGGGATGGGTGATCCGCTCCTTGAGGAGGCGCCCGCCCATGCCGGTGACCGTCCGGTCCAGGAGCCCCAGCAGCGAGCCGCGGCGCTTCCCCTCGCGCTGGGTGCGGAGGATCTCCAGGTTGCGCAGGGTGGTCCCGTCCAGCAGCAGGTGCTCGCCTTCGTCCAGCCGCCGGAGCCGGTCGATGTGGGCCAGGCTGGACTTCTGGGTTTCGGCCAGGTACTCCAGCAGGGCCCCGGCGGCACCCAGGGCGGCGTCCATCTCCTCCACGCCGAAGCCGGCCAGGTGGGACGTGCCCAGGTGGCGCGTCAACGCCTCCCGGGCACGGTCGGTCCCGAACCGCCAGCCCTCGCGGCGGCTCACCAGCACGCTCTTCAGGCCCGGCAGCGCCGGCTCCTCCCCTTCGGGCAGGAGCAGCTCCCGGCAGTTGAACCGCTCCAGCAGGTCGGCGGCGCGACCGGGCGGGTCCTCCCCGTCCAGCGTGCAGACGCGGAAGTCGCCGGTGGACAGATCGACCCAGGCCATGCCCAGGCGGCCGCCGTCGCGGCGAACCGCGCCCAGGGAGTTGGGCTCTCCGGCCTCCAGGTGGCGCGCGTCGGTCACCGTGCCCGGCGTCACCACCCGCACCACCTCCCGGCGCACGAGCCCCTTGGCCTGGGAGGGGTCCTCGGTCTGCTCGCAGATGGCGACCTTGAAGCCGGCCTGGGTGAGCTTGGCGATGTAGGCGTCGGCGGCATGAAACGGGACGCCGCACATGGGGGCCTCCGACGCGGTCCCCTTGCCGCGGGTGGTGAGGGTGATCTGGAGCGTGCGGGCGGCGGTGAGGGCGTCGTCGTGGAACATCTCGTAGAAATCGCCCATGCGGAACATGACGATGGCGTCCCGGTGCCGCTCCTTGATGGACCGGTACTGCCTGAACATGGGCGTCGTGGCGGGCATCGCTGGGGACCGGAAGGGTGGCGCTGGGCCGCGGGCAGTCTACCACAGGCCTTTCTTGACATTTCCGGGCCGGCGCGGTATCAACCGCTGGCCATGGTCGAAGGGGAACCTGATATTCCAGCGCCGGCGGGGACCGGCGAGCCCCTCTCGGACGAGGACCGGGTCCTGGTGGTCTTCTCCTACCTGGGGCCCCTGGCCTTCATCGCCTTCCTGGCGGCGCGGAGGGAGTACGTGCGCTGGCACGCCCGCCAGGGGCTCGTGTTCTTCCTGATTGCCTTCGGCGTGATCCTGGTGCTCAGCACCCTGGAGGCGCTGGCCGGATCCATCCACTGGTTCCTGGGACGCACCACCGGACTGTTCACCTCGGTGGTCTACCTGTGCCTGTTCGGGCTGGCGCTCCTGTGCATCCTCAAGGCCCTGAAGGGGGAGCGCTGGCGGCTGCCGCTGCTGCGGGAGCTGGCCGACCGGCTGTAGCTAGTCGCGCCGGGCTTCCTTGCTGGCCGGCGGCTCTTCCCCCGTCTTGCCGGCCGGCTGCTTCTTCCCGCTCCGGGCCGCCTCGTACTCGGCGCGCTGGGCGGGACCCAGGATGTCCAGGGGCGGCGGCGCGCCCGCCACGCGCCCCTGCGGGTCCTTGGGTAGGTCGTAGTTCCGCAGCATGGACTGCATGCCGCTGGCAAAGGCGAACTCACGGATGGGGAGCCCGCGCACGATGTACTCCGCCGCGGCCCAGGCCAGGCGCAGCTTCAGGTCGCGCAGGCGCTGCATGGCCTCGACGGTGGTGGGGTCGCTGTCCTTCCGGGCGTAGCCGCGCTTGGCCAGCTCGGGCGGCAGCTCGGCCGCCACCTCCTGGATCTCAGCCGCCAGCTCGTCCATCCGGGTCTCGAGATCGGCCCGGGACAGGGTCTTCACGTCCTCCAGCGGCCGCTCCTTGTCGCGAAGGAGATCATCCTGTGACAGGGTGCGCATGATCATCATGGCGTAGGTGGCCTCGGTGGCCAGTGCCGGCTGCTCGGCTCGCAGCGCGCTCCACTGCCGGGCGGCCTCGTCGTAATCCCCCTTGCGGAACAGCGCCCGGGCATAGACGGTGCGGGCGCCGGCGGGCGGAGGCCCCGCCTCCATGAGCCGGCCCAGGGTGTTGACGGCCGCCGCGGGGTTGCCTGCGTCCAGCTGGGCCGAGCCCAGCTCGCTGAGGGCCTGGGCCAGCACCGCCGGGGTCGCCTTGCCATCGGCGTCCAGGCGCTGGACGGCGCGCCCGTAGAACGCCTGGCGGAGCTGCACATCGCCGGCCAGGGAGGCCAGCCGGCCC
>JBFGDW010000231.1:0-5822 GCA_041580435.1 Candidatus Polarisedimenticolia bacterium
CTGGACGTCTACGCCGCCACCGCCGAGGCGGTGGTCATCTGCCCGGCGGGCAAGGGGCCGGCCCTCCTGTTGGCCACCCCCTTCCGCAAGGGGGGCCACGCCAGCCACGGCGAGTCGGAGGCCCGGGCGCTGTTCCCTCCGGAGGTGTTCGAGCACTGGGGCCGCCGGGATCCCATCGGCACCTTCGAGGCGTGGCTCCAGTCGGCCAGGCCGGACGTGGCACCAGGCGGGGACGTGGCCGGCCTGCTGGCCCAGGTTGAGGAGCGGGTGGTCGCACAGGTGGAAGCCGCCGCCGAGGAGGCGCTGGCCTCCCGGCGCGAGCACATGCCCGACCCGGCCACGCTCCTTGAGGGGGTCCTGGCCGAGGCGGGCGCCGGGCCCGATTCGCCGGCGTTCCCCCCTCGCCCCCTGCGCGCCGCCGGCGCCCCCCTGGAGAGATGACGCCCATGCACACCGCCACCGACCGGCGACTCAGATCACGCTAAAGGAGTGCCGATGCCGCAATCCAAGACCCAGGCCGACAAGTACCAGGGACTGGACAAGAAGACCCTGCTGGGGCTGTACCGGACCATGTACCTGTCCCGGCGGCTCGACGACAAGGAGATCCAGCTCAAGCGCCAGAACCGGATTTACTTCCAGATCAGCGGCGCCGGTCACGAGGCGGTGCTGGTGGCGGCGGGCCTGGTGCTCAAGCCGGCCCACGACTGGTTCTACCCCTACTACCGCGACCGGGCGCTGATGCTGCAGCTGGGCATGACGCCCGAGGAGGTCCTCATGGAGGCGGTGGGCGCCGCGGAGGACCCCAACTCGGGCGGGCGGCAGATGCCTTGCCACTGGGGGCACAAGCGCCTCAACGTGGTGTCCCAGTCCAGCCCCACCGGGACCCAGTTCCTCCAGGCGGTGGGCGCCGCCGAGGCGGGGATGCACCTGGCCCGGGCCTCCCGCACCATGGCCGTGGACCGGCCCTTTGCCGACGACGAGGTGGTCTTCGTCTCCTCAGGGGACGGCGCCACGTCGGAGGGGGAGTTCTGGGAGTCCCTCAACACGGCCTGCAACCTGAAGCTGCCCGTGCTCTACCTCATCGAGGACAACCAGTACGCCATCTCGGTGCCGGTGGAGGTGCAGACGGCCGGCGGCTCCATCGGCCGCCTGGTGGAAGGCTGGCCCGACCTGTTCTACGAGAAGTGCGACGGCACCGACCCGCTGGCCTCCCTGGCCACCCTGCGCCGGGCCGTGGATCACTGCCGCCGCCGCTCCGGGCCCGCCCTGGTCCAGGCCATGGTGACGCGGCCCTACTCCCACTCCATGTCCGACGACGAGGCCATGTACCGCCCCGAGACGGAGCGGACCGAGCAGGAGAAGAGCGACTGCATCACCCGGTTCGCCGCCTTCCTCACCGGCGAGGGGCTGGCGGCCGAGGACCTGCTGTCCGAGATCCGACGCTCGGTGGACGAGGAGGTCGCCCGGGCCACCGACACGGTGCTGGAGTTGCCCACGCCGGGCCCCGAGACGGCCATGGACCACCTGTACTCGCCCCGCTTCGATCCCGCCGATCCCGCCCTGGAGAGCGATCCCGCTCCGGCACCCGACGCCAAGCCCACCACCATGGTGGACCTGCTCAACGCCTGCATGCGCGACGAGATGGAGCGGGACCCGCGCATCGTCATCTTCGGCGAGGACGTGGCCGATGCCTCCCGGGAGGAGGTCCTGGAGGAGGTCAAGGGGAAGGGTGGCGTGTTCAAGGTGACCTGGGGCCTGCAGCGGCGCTTCGGCGGCGAGCGGGTCTTCAACTCCCCGCTGGCCGAGGCCAACATCGTGGGCCGGGCGGCGGGGATGGCCACCCGGGGGATCAAGCCCGTGGTGGAGATCCAGTTCTTCGACTACATCTGGCCCGCCTACCACCAGATCCGGAACGAGCTGGCCACCATGCGCTACCGCTCGGCCGGCGACTTCTCGGCGCCGGTGGTGATCCGGGTGCCCATCGGCGGCTACCTCCGGGGAGGGGCCATCTACCACAGCCAGTGCGGCGAGGTGCTCTACACCCACATCCCGGGGCTGCGTGTGGCCTACCCGTCCACCGCCCTTGATGCCAACGGCCTGCTGCGCACCGCCATCCGCTGCGACGACCCCGTTCTCTTCCTGGAGCACAAGCATCTCTACCGGCAGACCTACAACAAGGCTGCAGACCCCGGACCGGATTACACCATCCCGTTCGGCAAGGCGCGGACGGTGCGGCAGGGCGACGACCTGACGGTGGTCACCTACGGTGCCCTGGTGGAGCGCTCACTGCGGGCCGCCAACCAGCTGGCCAAGGTGGAAGGCATCGAGGCGGAGATCCTGGATCTCCGCAGCCTGGCCCACTATGACTGGGAGGCGGTGGCCGAGTCGGTGCGCCGCACCTCGCGGCTGCTGGTGGCCCACGAGGACGTGCTCTCCTTCGGCTATGGCGCCGAGATCGCCGCCCGCGCCGCCGACGAGCTGTTCGAGTACCTGGACGCCCCGGTCCGGCGCATGGGCGCGCTGGACACCTGGGTCGCCTACCACCCGGACCTGGAAGAGGCGATCCTGCCCCAGATCCCGGGCCTGGCCCGGGCCATGCAGGAGCTGGCGGCCTACTGATGCGGCCCCGGGGCGGACCCGGCGGCCGGAGCGACCCGCAACACGCGGGGCACCAGCCGGCCCTCGCGGCCGGCCTCGTGGCGCTGGTCATGGCCGGCCTTTCCGCCTGCACCACCGCCCCGCCCGGGGAGGCGGCGTCCGGGGAGGACGCGGACGGCGACCTGTATGCGCCGCTGGAGCGCGCCCTGCGGCGCAGCGTCGACAGCGATAGCCGCGTGGACTACGCCCTGCTCCGCTCCGAGCCCCATGACCTGCAGAGCTTCGTGGAGGCGGTGGCCACGGCGAGCCCCGAGACCCACCCCGGGCGCTTCCCCACCGACCAGCACCGGCTGGCCTACTGGCTCAACGCCTACAACGGCCTGGTCCTCCACGCCCTGGCGGCGCACCCCGGGGTCCGGAGCCCCCTGGAGGTGCTCCCGGAGCACGGCCTCTTCCGCCGCATGACGTTCGAGGTGGGCGGGCGCCCGCTGACCCTGGATCAGATCGAGAATGACATCATCCGGTCCCGCTTCTCGGATCCGCGCATCCACTTCGCCCTGGTGTGCGGCGCGCGCTCCTGTCCCAAGCTGTGGCCCACCCCCTTCCAGGCCGAGCAACTGGAGGAGCAGCTGGAGCTGGCCGCCGGCCTGTTCTTCGCCCAGGAGCGCAACCTGCGCATCGACCGCCAGGCACGCGCCATCCAGATGAGCGCCTACATGGGGTGGTACGCCGAGGATTTCGCCCGCCACGAGGAGGACCATCCGCCGGCACCAGCGGCGGCCGGCCTGCCGGCGGAGGTGCCGGCGGCCGTGCGCTACGCGCTGCGCCACACCCTGGCGGGGCGCGGCGAGGCGCTGCGGGGGGCGGCTCTGGCCGGCTGGCCCGTCACCCTGCTGGAGTACGACTGGACCCTCAACGATCAGGCCCTGCCCGAGAGCTTCACCTGGTCTGCCGGGGAGCCGCCGTCCGCGCCGGCGGGGTGATCCCCGCCCACCAGGCGCTTTAGGGCCGCCAGGATCGGCCCGTTGGCCGGGGGCATGCTGGCCGCCGCCAAATCGCAGGGTCGGCGCCAGGCCACGGCCTCCGCCGCCAGGGGGCGGGGCCTCCCACGGGGGGCCGACACCTGGAAGACGTGGAAGCGCAGGGTCCCCCCGGGATAGGGGTGGTCGTGAACCAGGAGCAGCCGGCCCGGGCGTCCCGTGAGCCCCGTCTCCTCCGCCAGCTCCCGCACCGCCGCCGCCGCCGGCGCCTCGCCGGGCTGGACGTGGCCGCCGGGCAGCTCCCACAGCCCACCCTGGCGGGCCTCCCGCGGGCGCAAGGCCACCAGCACCCGGCCCCGGCGCAGCACCACCGCCAGGGCCACGTGCCTCACGCCCCCTCCGGGTAGAGCAGATGCGGCCGGCGCCGCCGGGCGAACGCCGCCACCGCCGTGTCCCAGTCCCGCTCCATCTCCGCCAGGGGCCGGTCCGCCTCCAGGTCGGCGCGCAGCTGCGGCGACCCGGCCAGCAGGTCGATGGCCAGCCGGTCCGACTCGAACTCGTATGGCTCGGTGCGCCAGGCGAACCGCGCCGGATCCTGCGCCCGGCAGGCGGCCAGCAGTGCCACGTATGCCGCGAAGGAGCGCACCCGGTGCGGCTCGTCCATGTGGACCTGCACGCCGGCGCAGGTGCGTCCCTGCCACTTCTGGGCCACCGGGCGGAACCAGTGGGGCCGGAAGCGGAGCCCAGGCAGCCGCATCCGGTTCATGGTGTCGGCCAGGGCGGGGGCGTCCAGCCATGGCGCCCCCACCTGCTCGAACGGCCGGGTGGTGCCCCGCCCCTCGGAGAGGTTGGTCCCCTCCACCAGGCAGCCGCCCGGGTAGACCCGCGCCGTGTCCAGGGTGGGCATGTTGGGCGAGGGGGGGACCCAAGGCAGGCCGGTGGCGGCGCCGTCGTCACCCCGGTCCCATCCCTCGGCGAGCACGATCTCCAGGTCCACGTCCAGCCGGCGCTCGGCCTGGAACAGGCGGGCCAGCTCCCCCAGGGTCATCCCGTGGCGCACCGGCACATCCAGGGGCCCCACGAAGGAGCGGAACCCATCGGCCAGCCCCGGCCCCTCCATGACTCTCCCCCCCAGGGGATTGGGCCGGTCCGCCACCACCACCTGGATGCCCCGGGCGGCCGCCTGCTCCATCATGAGGAAGAGCGTGGCGGCGAAGGTGTAGTAGCGCGTGCCGATGTCGGGGAGATCGCACACCACCACGTCGAGCCCCTCCAGCATGGCTCCGTCAGGCGCCAGGCTGGCGGCGGACTCGCCATAGAGGCTGTGGACCGGCAGCCCGGTGGCCGGGTCGGTGCCCGAGCGGGTCGCCTCCATGTCCTGGGCCTCCCCGCGCAGGCCGTGCTCGGGTCCGAAGAGCGCCGCCAGGCGCACGCCGGGAAGGGCCCCCAGCGCATCGGCGGCGTGGCGCAGGCGCGTGTCCACGCTGGCCTGGTTGGCCAGCAGCCCCACGGCCCGTCCTCCGAGAAGGTGCGGCGCCCGCTCCAGGAACGGCTCCAGGCCGGGGCGGACGCGCCGTGGCGTGCTCAGCAACGGGGTGACAGGGACTCGGGCTCGACGATGCGGCAGCGGCCCGTCTCCTCGTCGAAGCAGCGCATGGCGGTGATGGGTGGCAGGTAGAAGTGGACGGTCACCAGGTCCCGATCCGCCCCCGGGGCGTTCCCCACCCGGTGGATGTCACCGCCCACCACCGTGACCACCCGCCCGGCCTCGTACACCTCCACCGGTCCCCGCTGCAGCCCGACCTCCTCCCCCGGCGCGGTCCCGCGGGCCGCCCTGCCACCGGCCAAGACGAACCCCTCGCTGCGGCAGACGCCGCGCAGGACCGCCATGGAGCAGATGGACGCGGCGTGGTCGTGGATGGGGCTGGCCTGCCCGGGGCGCCAGCACAGGACCAGCGTCTCGAAGCGCGGCCCGCGGTAGAAGAGGGTGCGGGTGTAGCTCTCCGGCGAGAAGTTCAGGTAGGGAGCCAGCTCGGCCTCGTCTGGCTCAAGGCGCGCCACCACGTCCTGGACCGCCTGCCGGGTGAAGGGGTGCGGAAGGTCCAGCAGGGCATCGCGGGTGGCGGCAAGGCTGAGGGTCTGGATCTGTGGCACGCTGGGCTCCCCGCGGGCCGGGCCCGCAGCCCGGCGCGCCCCCACTAGACGGCCACGGGGTGCCCGGATCAACTCGCCGGCGGGCCCCCC
>JBFGDW010000232.1:0-5813 GCA_041580435.1 Candidatus Polarisedimenticolia bacterium
CGTTGCTGGCCATGATGTCGGTCTTGACCACCTTGGCGTTCCCCACGCGCACACCCTCGCTGGTGTCCACGGCAAGCTTGGCGCCGTTGACCGTGGAGGCGTGCTTGACCTTCACCACGTCGGCGGCGGTGACCTTGCCGGGAACGACGTGGTAGGTGAGGATGGCCGTGAGCTTCTCCTTGTCCTTCAGCAGGGAGTCCAGGGTCCCGGCCGGCAGCTTGGCGAAGGCGGCGTCGGTGGGCGCGAAGACGGTGAACGGTCCGTCGCCCTTGAGGGTGTCCACGAGCCCGGCGGCCTGCACCGCCTTCACCAGGGTGGTGAAGTCGCCGGCGGCCACGGCGGTGTCCACGATGTCCTTGCCGGCCGCCTTCTTTTCATGGCTGCCGGCCACGGCGGCACCGGCCACCAGCAGGCCAGCGGCCAGGACGGCGGATGTCAGGGTCCGGAGGGAGAATAGGTTCTTCATGATTGGCTCCTTTCGACTCGTTCGGTTCGGATTGGTCTCGGCTGTCCCTTAACTGTCCTGGACAATAACACGACAACCGAAGGTCTGTCAAGGGTCGATCCGGATTTTTTCTTGACATTTTCCTGACATAGTGCTAACTTGAGCATTCCCAGGAGGTTGTGGAGAATGAGCCGACATCCCATCCGCGTGGTTGCCCGGCGCACCGGCTTGAGTCCGGACGTCCTGAGGGCGTGGGAGAAGCGCTACCAGGCTGTCGAGCCGGAGCGCAGCGGGAACCGGCGCACCTACAGCGACGCCGACGTGGAGCGCCTCCTCCTCCTGAGGAAAGCCACCCTGGGAGGGCGCAGCATCGGACAGGTGGCGCGTCTGGACACCCGCGAGCTGCGCCGGCTCGTGGCGGCCGACGAGAAGGCCGCCGCCGCAGCGCCTGGCGCCCATGGACAGCCGGCGCGGGCCGCCCGGCTGCAGGAGAGCGCCCGGCTGGAAGCGTGCCTGGCATCCATACAGGACCTTGAATCCCACCGCCTGGAGGCGCAGCTGGCCGAGGCCCTGGTGGAGAAGGGACGCATCGCCACCCTGGAGGAGCTGGTCATCCCCCTCATGGGGCAGATCGGAAAGCTCTGGCGGGATGGGTCGTTGCGGGTCGCTCACGAGCACATGGTCTCGGCGGTGGTGCGCAGCTTCCTGGGCCGGCTCAATGGCAATGCCGATGCCGCCGGCACCGCACCCCGCCTGGTCATCAGCACCCCGTCGGGGCAGCACCACGAGCTGGGGGCGCTGGTCTGCGCCGCCACCGCCGCGTCGGAGGGGTGGGACGTCTCCTACCTGGGGCCCAACCTGCCGGCGGAGGAGATGGCCGCCGCGGTCCGCCTGCGAGGCGCCCGGGTGGCCGCCCTGAGCATCGTCTACCCGCCTGATGACCCGCGCCTGCCCGGCGAGCTCCGCCGCCTGGCGGAGCTGCTGCCGCCGGGCACCCACCTGGTCACCGGCGGGGCGGCGGCGGCCGGGTACGACGCCGTGCTCGAGGCGGTGGGAGCGATTCGCCTGGGCAACATGGCCGAGTTCCGGTCCTGGCTGGAGCGCCAGCGGCGCCCTGCCGGCGCCGGTCTCCCGCCGCGCCCATGACGTTCGTGCAAGCTCACTGACGGGATCGTCAGCGCGCACCGTCACCGGCGCGGTCTTTTCCCCTGCAGCGGGCCTGGCATGGGAGTTGCGCCTGCCTGCGGCGGGAACGAGCACTCTCTCGGGGGCCACGCCACGGGAGCTGTCATGCGCCAGACCTACCTCCGCCGGTCGATCATCGGTCCCGCCGTCCTCGCCCTCCTCGTGCTGGTGGTCGGGATCTCGCCCGCCGCCGGACAGGTGGTGATCCAGAGCTTTGACGCTCAGCGGGACGGCCCCCCCAACCCGTTCGCCACCCGCGGGTTCGTCACCAGCCCCTACTTCAGCGCGGTGCGCCAGGCGGTGACCAGCCGCTACGGCGGGGCGGTTGTGTTCGGCACCCCCGAGGCGCCGGGCGGCGTCTCCCGCATCACCGCCGAGGTGCTGGCCGGAGTGGACATCTTCGTGGTCACCGGCATGAACCTGGGCCTGACACCCGAGGAGAACTGCCTGCTCGATGCCTTCGTGGCCAACGGCGGCGCCGTCTTCTCGTTCCGCAATGAGTGGATGCCGCCCACGGTGCTGGGCACCCAGCTGGGCAGCTTCGGCGGCACCGGCAACGCCGGGGTGGTGGACGCGAGCCACCCCCTCATCAACGGCCCCTTCGGCAACGTGGGCAGCGCGGTGAGGGTGGGCGCCAACAGCCAGTACATGGCCAGCGGCGCCGGCTGGCCGGTGCTGGCCGATGGCGGACGCACCATGCTGGTCACCCTGGGCCCCGAGACCGGTCACATGGGCCGGGCGGTGGTGGTTGGGGACGAGGAGATCTTCCTCAACGGCCCCACCCCCTTCGGCGGCGATTTCAACGGCACCCGCGCCGCCAACCAGCTCCTGTTCGTCAACGCCATCGCCTTCCTGTCGGGTGCGCCCGGCCTGGACGCCGCCGGCGTCACCGGGCTGGGGGTGTGCCTGGACGCTGACGCCGACGGCTTCAACGCCGTGGAGGACTGCGACGATGGCGCCGGATACACGTACCCCGGCGCCCCGGAGCTCCTGGACGGCCGGGACAACGACTGCGACGGCGCGGTGGACGAGAGCCTCGATGACGATGCCGACGGCGTCCCCAATCTCACCGACGCCTGCGCCGGCACGCCGGCAGGCAGCGCCGTGGACCCCCAGGGCTGCCCGGTGGCCTGCAGCGAGCCGGGCCCGGGCGGCGGTCCCGAGGACGCCGACGGCGACGGCCACCCGGCCGCCACCGACTGCAACGACGCCGATCCCTCCATCCACCCCGGCGCCCTGGACCTGCCGGGCAACACCGTGGACGAGGACTGCGACGGCTCCCTGGGTGCCTGCGATCCAGGCGCCGACTGGAAGAACCACGGACAGTACGTGGCCTGTGTGGTGCGCGAGGTGAGCAGCATGCTGGCCGCGGGCAGCCTGGACCGGGACACGGCCCAGAGGCTGATCCGGGAGGCCGCCCGGGGCGGCGAGCCGGCGGCGTCCGAGCCCTACCGGGGCCACGGCCGCGGCCGCGGCTTCTAGAGCTCGGGGCGCGTCCCCCGGCCGGGACGGCCGCCGCAGCCGTCGCAGAGAAGGTCGTCCTGGTCTTCTCCTGCGCCCACGTCGGGTCCGCCGCACGCCGTGGGCAGGGGCCGGGGAGCGCCGGGCGGCAGATGAGGCCGCGTGCGCCGTGCGATGGTGCGTGCCGCATCGGCGTGCACCCCGCCGGCTCCGGCGGCATCCAGGGCGGCGGTCAGGCGCTGGGCGAAGGGGGCGAGGTGATCCCGCAGCAGCATCGCCCGGGCCCGCTGCGTTGCCTCGGCCTCGGCCCGCTGGCCGAAGGCGCGGGCATGCGCCTCCTTGAGGGCCAGGTAGCCGGCGAAGCCGCTCTCCACTGCGATGTGATCGGGCGGATCCTCCACCTGCGGGTGGAAGGCGAAGGTCCGGAACAGGCCGGTCAGCTCGGCGAGGCCGCGGCCGGGATCCAGCACACCGCGGTACGCCACCTCTCGCGGCGAGACCGCACCGCCGGGACCGAGCAGCGCCAGGTAGGATCCCTCAGCCGCCCCGGGAGCGCCGCCGGCCACCCGGCGCAGCCACGGGTCCTGAGCCTCGCGCCGGAGACACTCCACCTCGTCGGACCAGCCTGGGCGGGGCCGCTCCAGGAGTAGACCGGCCAGGCGCCACCAGGCCGCCTCGGCCAGCAGGGCCGCCACCTGGTCCGGCTCGTGGACACCGCTGTGGGACCCGCTCACGGCGCCTCCTCCACCACCAGGGGGACCCAGCCCGAGCGCATCTTGCGGGAGCCGACCTCATCGCGCCCCCCCTCCCAGACCGCCAGCGCCACCTGGGTGCGGCCCCCCGGCCCGAGACTGGCAGGCAGAGGCCGGGCCAAGACCACCTCCCAGCCAGCGGCGGTGCGCGCGCCCCGCCCGGTGGCGGACTGGGACGCCGCCGGGCGCAGGGTGCCTGGCCCCTCCGCCACCAGGTCCTGGACCGGCTGCTCTCGCGGTCCCTCCATCACGTTGCCCAGGGCGCGGGCGGGGGCGTACCGGTCTGCGAAGCGTCGCTGGATCTCGGAGCCTTCCTCCAGGGATGGAGCGGCGAACGGGTAGTGGTCCACCACCGCCCCCGGCATGAGCGCCTCGATGGTGTCCGGGCGGCCGTCGGCGCTGGCCTGCCATGACGCGCGCCAGTAGACGATGTCCACCGGCCGTCCTGGCTCGCCCATCTGGGGCGCCGGCACATCGGCAGCGGCGACGCGGGGAAGCTGGACGGCGCAGGCGTCGGGGAAGCGCGCCGGCCCGGGATGGTCCTCGGCGCCGGTGTCCTCCCAGCGCAGGCGGAACGCCAGCCGCGCGCCGTCGTGGAGGGCCTGCACCTGAACCCGGCTCACCGACGGGGCGAGCAGCCGCGGCTCCACCAGGTCCTGGGGCAGCATCTGCACATCCATGACCGGTGCCCCGGACCAGGCGGTGTCGCCGGGGGAATCAGGCAGCCGATCCACCACCGCGGCGCGCACCTCGGTGGCCGGTGGCGGTGGCGGCCCGCTGCAGGCCGCAAGCAGCACCATGCCCGCGGCGACGGTCAGGACAGGCTTCATGGGGTCCTCCTGGGTCATGGCGTCACGGGATGTTGGTCCGGTAGACGCCCAGGTTGCGGTCGTAGGCAGGCAGCACCCGCACCGGCTCGCGGGCCGGGACGCGGATCACCTCACGCCGGTCGGCGGACAGGCCCACCACCTCCTTGCCGTCGCGGCGCCAGCGCGGGATGAGGCTCTCGGTGCACCCGAACAGCGCCATGAGCCCGGACAGGTCCGGGTCCCCGGGCGCCTCCCGGTAGATCCGCACCGCCTCGTCGGCGCCGGGCCCGAAGAGCTGGCGCAGGTAGGGCAGGGGCACGTGCACCGGCGGGATGTAGTAGACGTTGGGCTCCAGCCCGAACTGGGGGAAGAGGGGCAAGGCCACCTTGCGGATGTGCACCAGGTAGTCCAGGGGGTTGTCCGGGCTGGCCTTGTCGGGTGTGGACAGCCACCCGGCCAGCCGGATCTTGCCGATGCAGTTGACGAAGCACTGGGGCTGGATCTCCTGCTCCATCTTCGGGAAGCAGGCGATGCACTTCTCGGAGGTGCCGGTCATGGGGTTGTAGAAGACCTTCTTGTACGGGCAAGCCTTCACGCACTCCTGGTAGCCGCGGCATCGGCCCTGGTCAAGCAGCACGATGCCGTCCTCGGGGCGCTTGTAGATGGAGCCCCGGGGGCAGGATGAGAGGCAGGCCGGGTAGGTGCAGTGGTTGCAGATGCGCGCCAGGTAGAAGAACCAGGCCTCGTGCATCCCCTGGAAGTGGGCCCCACCGTCCACCGGCGCCGAGCAATCATCCTCGCCCACGTTGGGGTAGGCGTAATCCTGCTCCTCGGGGCGCCAGCCCAGGACCCGTTCCCCTGCGGGCGCCGCCTCGAAGAGCGTGCGCCCCTCGTAGCGGCCGTCCTGCCAGGCCTGGCCGCCCAGCTGATCCAGGAGCTTGACGTCCCACGCCAGGGGATAGAAGCCGTACGGCTTGGTCTCCACGTTGTTCCAGAGCATGGACTCCTGTCCCTTGCCCGAGGTCCATGTGGTCTTGCACGCCAGGGTGCAGGTCTGGCACGCGATGCACTTGTTGATGTCGAAGACAGCAGCAAATTGCCGCCGGGGCCGGGAGTCGGGGTACCAGTAGGACATCTCCCGGCCGATCTGCCAGTTGTAGA
>JBFGDW010000233.1:0-5806 GCA_041580435.1 Candidatus Polarisedimenticolia bacterium
GCTGGCTGCGGGAGGACCTGCTGCCGCGCCTGTACCGGGGGCGGCGGTGAGCGACGCGGGACTGGCGGCCGCGCGCGCGCGGGCGCTGCGCCACGCCGAGGAGCTGCGCGCCGCCGCCGGCCGGCGTCTGCGCTGGACCGGCTGGGCACGGCGGCACCCCTGGCTCACCCTGGCCGGGGCGGCGGCGGGCGGCTGGGCGGTGAGCCGGCTTCTCAGCGCCCGGACGCCGGCGGCGCGGGTCCGGCGGGCCGCCGGGACCGCGGCGCGCACCGCCGGCTCCGTCCTCAGCCACGTCCTGCTGCGCTGGGGGGTGGTGGCCCTGGAGGGGTACCTGCGCCGGCGTCTGGCCGGACCGAGGCCCCGCTCCGGCGCTTTGCAGCGCGAAGATCCCCATGCTACGATGCCGCCTTCTCAGGGCGGCTAGCTCAGCTGGGAGAGCACCACGTTCGCAACGTGGGGGTCGAGGGTTCGAGTCCCTTGCCGTCCACCAGAACCCCCAGGGCGCCTAGAAGCTCCAGATGAGGGGGATCCCCACCGTCGCCAGGCCCCAGAACAGCAGGTTCAGGGGCACGCCCACCCGGGCGAAATCGATGAAGCGGTAACCCCCGGCGCCATACACCAGCGTGTTGGTCTGGTAGCCGATGGGGGTGGAGAACGACGCCGAGGCGGCAAAGGTGACCGCCATGACGAACGGGCGCGGGTCGACGCCCAGCGTGTGGGCCGCCGAGACCGCCACGGGGAAGATGATCACCGCCGCGGCGTTGTTGGAGAGCATCTCGGTGGTGAGCATGGTGAGAAGGTAGACCGCGGCCAGGACGGCCAGCGGGCCGAATCGCCCGGCCACCCCGGTGACCTGGGCCGCCAGCAGCTCGGCGGTGCCGGTGGCGTCGATGGCGGTCCCCAGGGCCAGGGCGCCGGCGATGAGCACCAGGAGCCGGAAGTCGATGGCGGCATAGGCGTCCTGGGGGCGCAGGCAGCCGGCGAGGATCAGCACCAGGGCGCCGGCCATGGAGGCCGTGAGCAGGGAGGCCACCCCGGTGGCCACCAGCCCCACCACGCCGGCCATGACCAGGATGGCCCGCACCGCGAGCCGGCTCTGGGACTGGACCGGGCGCGGCTGCTCCAGCAGGATGAACTCGTCGGCGGCCTTGAGGTTCTCCACGGCGCCCTCGTCACCGTAGATGAGCAGGATGTCGCCGGGGCGCAGGTCCATCTGGGTGACCTTCTCCCGGAAGTGGGCCCCTCGCCGCTGCAGGGCCATCACCGTGACCCCGTACAGACGCCGGAAGCGGGCGTCCCCCACCCGCACGCCCACCAGGGGCGAGTTGGGGAGGATGACCACCTCGGCCAGCATGGCCGCCTTGGGATCGAAGCGGATCTGCCCCCGGGCCAGCTCGGGGAGAACCTCCAGCTTCCCCTGGCTCTGCACCGACACCAGGGTCTCCACCGGGCCGCGGATCATCAGGACGTCCTCGGCCTGGATGAGGACCTTGTCCAGGGGCGGCCAGATGATCTGCTCGCCCCGGACGATCTGCAGCACCGCCAGATCGGGGTGCTGGGCCAGGATGGAGCCGGCCACGGTCTGACCCACCATGGCGGAGCCCTTCCGGACCTGGACCTCGGTGAGGTACTCCCGGCGCGTCTCGCCGCCCAGGGGCAGGGAGACGGGCCGCCGGTCGGGAAGGAGACGACGGCCCACGGTCATGAGGTAGACCGTCCCCACCACCACGAACACGAGGCCCATGGGGGCCAGCTCGAACAGGCGGATGGGCGCCATCCCGGCCTCCTGGGCCAGGCCGGCCACCAGCAGGTTGGTGGAGGTGCCGATGAGGGTGCACGTCCCGCCGAAGATGGAGGCGAAGGACAAGGGCATGAGGAGGCGTGACGGGCTGGTGCCGAACTCCTGGGCGATGGAGATGACCAGCGGGATGAAGATGACCACCACGGTGGTGTTGTTGATGAACGCCGACATGACGGCAGCGGTGAGCATGAGGAGCAGGAGCAGCCGCTTCTGGCCGCCCCGTGAGAAGTGGATGATGCGGTCGGCCACGAAAGCCAGGGCGCCGGTGCGGTTGAGTCCTGCAGAGAGCACGAACATGGCGGCCACGGTGAGCAGGGCCGGGTTGGCGAAGCCGCGAAAGGCGCTCTCGGGAGGGAGCAGTCCCGTGGCCACCAGGAGGACCATGATCCCCAGGCCCACCACGTCCAGGCGCACCATCTCGGTGGCGAACAGCACCAGGGCCCCGGCCAGGATCACGAGCACCAGCGCCGGGTCGCTCACGGGACGCCTCTAGTTCTCCAGCACGCCGTCGGGATCCGAGTTGGCCAGCACGGTGCGGTAGTAGGGGAGAAGCTCCCGCTCGTAGATCTCGGTGAGGCCGTCCAGCAGCTCCACCGGATCAGGGGAGTAGACCACCCGTGCCCCGGTGTCCTTGTCGATGAACGAGATGATCTCCCGGAGCCGGTCGGTGATGCCGCCGGTCCCGGTGAGGGCGCCGATGACCTTGGCCTCGTCATAGGCGATGGCGAACTCGCCCAGCGTGCCCGAGCGGCCGCCCACCAGGATGACCATGTCGCAGGTGCGGATGTTCTCGATCTCCCGCCCCATGAGGCCGGAGCCGGTGTAGATGATGGTGTCGTAGCCCCGGCAGGGCGACCGGTACTTGAGCATGTGCTCGCCGAAGTTGAGGGCCGGGCTGATGCCCACCACCATGCCGCCCTCGCCGTGGGCCCCCAGCACCGCCTCGTGGGGCAGGCCGGGGCAGGCCCCGGTGACCAGCACGTACCCCCGGCGCGCGATCTCCTGCCCCAGGCGCCGGACCTTGGAGCGCACCTCACCGGCCAGGGCGCCTCCGGCGGAGCCCATGACACCCACGGCGATGCGGTGGATCGTACCGGCGTCCTCGCGCTGCTCGTCCTTGCCCACGGGCCCTCCTCCTGCCAGGCGGGAGCGCATCTTACCACGCTCCCTTGCGCCGCCCCGGACGGCTCCTATATTGAGGAAGGGGAAGTCAGGGAGGGCGGGCAAGGAGCGCACGCCGTGCGAGAGAAGCTCGTTGCACACCTCAAGGACGGAGAGATCTTCAAGGGCTACTCGGCCGACCTGCAGCTGAAGGAGGGGTCGTTCCACCTGTTCAGCGTGGACACCCCGGTGGCCCGCTCCCGGCGCATCGATCTGGATGACCTCAAGGCCCTGTTCTACGTCCGCACATGGGGCCGGACGCCAGGGCAGGTCCTGCGCAACTACCAGTTCGGCGTGGGCGGCCTGCGAGGCGAGCCCGGCCGGCGCGCCTCGGTCCGCTTCCGGGACGGCGAGCGGATCTGGGGGTACGTTCCCGAGGACGGTGACGCGGGCCGCGGCTTCTTCCTGATCCCGGCCGATCCCAACGACAACAACATCAAGATCTTCGTGGTGCACTCGTCGGTGGACGAGATGCACTTCCTGGATCCGGCGGGGGTCACCCACCACTAGGGGCGGACGCCGCCTGTGGTAGCATTTCCGGCCCCCGAGGACCGGGAAGGTGACCATGGAGCGAGAGAGCCTGCCCCTGGATGTGCTGTTCGTGGGCGGCGGCCCGGCGGGCCTGGCCGGCGCCCTGCGCCTCAAGCAGCTGGTGGACGCCCACAACGCCGCGGGAAAGGGCGAGCCGCTGGAGCTGGAGATCGCCGTCATCGACAAGGCCCGGGAGCCGGGTCATCACGCCATCTCCGGCGCCGTCTTCAAACCCGACTTCCTGCGCGAGCTGATCCCCGACTACCAGGAGAAGGGCGCGCCCCTGGAGCTGAAGGTCCAGGACAACTCCTTCACCGTCCTGACCCCCCGCTCGGCCCTGCGCATCCCCAACGTCCTGATCCCGAGGCAGAACCGCCACGCCGGCGACTACTGGACGGTCTCCCTGGGCCGCCTGGTCAAGTGGCTGGCCGAGCAGGTGGAGGCCGCCGGGGTCTACCTCTTCCCGGACACCTGCGGCGTGGAGATTCTCTACGACGAGTCTGGAGCGGTGAGCGGGGTGCGCACCGGGGACAAGGGGCTGGACCGAGACGGGAAGCCCAAGGGGAACTTCGAGCCGGGCCTGGACCTGCGGGCCAGGGTGACGGTGTTCTGCGAGGGGCCCCGGGGCACCCTGGCCGAGGACCTCATCGCCCGGTTCGGCCTGCGGGCCGACTGCAACCCCCAGGTCTATGCCCTGGGGGTGAAGGAGACCATCCGGGTTCCCCGGGAGACGGGCAAGCAGGGGACGGTGGTCCACACCCTGGGGTACCCGCTGCCCAGCTACGCCTTCGGCGGCGGGTTCCTCTACGAAATGGCCGACAACCACTACACCCTGGGCCTGGTGGTGGGGCTCGATCACGGCAACCCCCTGCTGGACGTGCAGGAGGAGTTCAACCGCTGGAAGGCCCACCCCCACATCCAGCGCTACATCGAGGGCGGAGAGATCGTCTCCTACGGGGCCAAGGTGATTCCCGAGGGCGGGTACTTCTCCCTGCCGCGGCTCCACGCGCCGGGGGCGCTCCTGACCGGCGACTCGGCGGGCTTCGTCAATGTCAGCCAGCTCAAGGGGATCCACTACGCCATGAAGACCGGCATGCTGGCGGCGGAGCAGGCGTTCACGGCGCTGGCCACCGGCGATGTCTCGGCGGCCGGGCTGGCGGCGTACGACGAGACGGTGCGTGCTCATCCCATGATGCGGGATCTGTGGAAGGACCGGAACTTCCGGCACGCCTTCCGCCATGGCCTGTACGGCGGCCTGGTGCTGTCCCAGGCCTACGCCCTGCTGGGAGGCGGGCCGCGGAAGCGGCCCCGGGTGGAGCCGGACTGGAAGGCATGGAAGCCGGCCTCGCGCTTCAAGGCCCGGCCCGAGGCGCCCCGGGGTCCGCTGCTCCTGGACAAGCTCACCGACGTGGACCGCTCCCGCACCGAGCACCGGGAGGACCAGCCCAGCCACATCCAGGTCCTGGACCCGGAGATCTGCCGCAACGATTGCATGCCCACCTACGGCTCCCCGCCGTGCACCCACTTCTGCCCGGCCCAGGTCTACGAGCTGGAGCGGGCCGACGAAGGCCCGTACATCCAGGTCAACTTCTCCAACTGCGTCCACTGCAAGACCTGCGTCATCGTCGACCCCTGCAACGCGGGCCAGGAGGAGAACATGCAGAACATCCGCTGGCGCGCCCCGGCGGAGGGCGGGCCCCGCTACCAGATCCTCTAGGGGGAGGCCGGCCGGCTGCGGCCCCGGCCGGCACCGGCCCGGGCGCGGATCAGTGGCGGGGGAGGAGGTGCCGCCGCCGCCGCCGGTAGGCGGCCCGGCCCCAGAGCTCGGCGGACATCCCCCGTGCCTTGAGGGCCGCCAGGATCTCCCGGCCGTGGCCGGGGTGGCGCGTCTCCAGGAGCAGCTCCACCTCCACGTCCCCCAGGGTCACCCGCCAGCCCGAGCGGTAGTGGGCGATGTCCACGATGTTGGCCCCCTGCTCCGCCACCACGTCCAGGATGGATCGCAGGTAGCCCGGCCGGTCCGGGATGGTGATCTGGAGCTGGACGTAGCGCCCGGCGGCGGTGAGGCCCCGCTCGATGACCCGGGCCAGCAGGTTGGTGTCGGCGTTGCCGCCTGACAGGACCACCACCGTCTTGCCGCGGACCCCTGGCAGGTGCTTCCCCTGGAGGGCCGCCACGCCGGCGGCGCCGGCCCCCTCCACCACCAGCTTGGCCTTTTCCAGGAGCATGACCATGGCCTGGCTGATCTCCTCGTCGGTGACGGTGACGATGTCCTCCACGTGGCGCTGCATGAGGGCGAAGGTGGAGTCGGCC